>JBDTTM010000024.1:0-20112 GCA_039930605.1 Bacteroidota bacterium | reverse complement strand
GGCGTATAAGCAGTCCATGTCGCTCCGCCATCGGTTGTTTTCTTGGCAGATGCAAAAGCACCACTGGCTGCTACCGCTATTTGTGCGATCCCATAATTTGCGTCCAAAAACTTTACAGTCATACTTTGAGCTGCTGTGAGTGAAACAATTGATGAAACTGTCCAGTTAAGTCCCTTATCAGCGGAATGATATATCCTGCCCTTGCTTGTGTAAAACCAAACATTGTCGCCGTATGAATCATACCAATTTGTAATCCCGGCCTCTTGCGCCACATTCGCAGGAATGTTTGCCTGGGGAACACGAGTCCATGTTGCACCACCATCAATTGTAGTATAAATCTCAAAATATCCGTTGTTAGGATCTCCAATGGTAACTCCTTCGTTCGCATTCCAGAAATGTACAATGTCAGGAAAAGAGTTCGCATCATAAATTAATCCGACTGCCTGCTGAAGCCATGAAGCGCCGCCATCTGTTGTTTGCCAGATTCCGCCACCTGCATTTAAAACATTATTAAACATTGCAACCCATGCCGTATCAGCACTTATTGCAGAAATATTTGCCACACGGAATGTAGTATCGGTTCCAACCGTTCCTGTCACAAAATTGCTCCCACCATCGCTGGAAACAGCATAATCAAGTAAATTGGCACCGCCTCCGCTACCATCGTAACCAACGATCCAGGCCGTATTATCATTCACCGCGGAAATGTCCAATATCCCTTCGTTGGCACCAAAATTTGAATTTTGCTCAATCCATACCTGGGCATTGGCAATCGTGCTCATAATGAAAGCTGAAATAACAAATAGTAAAATTTTTTTCATAATAATTTTTAGTTTTTTTTAATTTGGGGTTCCAAAAGTAGGCAAATATCCGTGAACAATATTCAGGAAAATGTAATTATTTTAAGGGTTCATTGAATGGTGTATCTTTGGCGCACATCAAAATGAGTTATCCCCACACGCATATCCACCCTGATACAAAAATCGGGAAAAATGTTACGATTGACCCGTTCACTGTCATTCATAATGATGTAGAAATCGGGGATGATTCGTGGATTGGCAGTAATGTCACCATTTTCCAGGGAGCGAGAATCGGGAAGAATTGTAAAATATTTCCCGGGGCAGTCATTTCTGCCATACCCCAGGATTTAAAATTTGAAGGAGAAGTAACAACATCTGAAATTGGTGACGGAACAACAATACGGGAGTTTGTTACGATTAACCGGGGAACCAAAGCATTGGGCAAAACGGTAGTCGGAAAAAACAACCTCCTGATGGCCTACGTGCATATCGCCCACGATTGTATAATCGGCGATAACTGCATCCTGGCCAACGGCGCTACACTTGCCGGACACATAACAATTGATGATTATGCAATCATTGGAGGACTCTCCGCGGTACACCAGTTTGTTCATATCGGTTCTCATGTAATGATATCCGGTGGGTCTTTGATTCGCAAAGATGTACCACCGTTTGTGAAAGCAGCCCGTGAGCCACTTTCTTATGCAGGCTTAAACTCTGTTGGATTAAGAAGAAGGGGATTTGACCAGGAGAAAATCAGCGAGATTCAGGAGATTTATAGAATTGTTTTTCAGAAAGGATTTAACCAGGCCAATGCGCTCCAGGCAATTGAAAAAGAAATTGCTCCTTCAGTTGAAAGAGATGAAATACTTTCATTTATAAAGAGTTCAACACGTGGTATGCTGAAAGGATATACACGCAATGGTTCCGATGAAGATTAAACATTAATGTGTCAACTCCCGTTTTCAACATTGAATTAATTGCTGCAGGAAAAAAATTTTTCCGCAACTGGATTTTCAAAAATCTTTCATTCACACTATCCCCAGCTGACAAGGTTTCTGTAATCGGGCAGAATGGTTCAGGCAAATCGACCTTACTCCAGGTGCTTTCAGGATATGAATCATTGTCGACAGGCAATATCAGGTATTCAAAAGATAATGTTGAAATTCCGCGTGAGAATATATATAATCACATTGCTATTGCCGCGCCATACCTCGAGTTAATTGAAGAATACACACTTGAAGAAATTGTGCGGTTTCATTTTCAATTGAAGAAGCCAATACACAACCTTACTCCGGGAAATATCATCGAATTGATGCAACTGGAAGGATCAAAAGACAAAATCTTTAAATATTTTTCTTCCGGGATGAAACAGCGTACAAAACTAACACTTGCTATAATGAGTGATGTTGATCTGATTTTATTGGACGAACCACTTTCCAATCTGGATAAAACGGGTACTCTTTGGTACCAGGAACTAACCTCAAAATATTTGAAAGAAAAGTCAGTAGTAGTTTGTTCCAACCAGAATGAAGCTGAATACGCATTCTGTAACCGAAGTATTTTTATTTCTGATTATCAATAAATGCGTGTCTTTTTAACGCATTGGATTAATATTGGCGGGAGTAGCTCAGTGGTAGAGCTTCAGTTTCCCAAACTGAAGGTCGCGGGTTCGATTCCCGTCTCCCGCTCTTTTTCTAGTCCATAAAGAGGTAAACATTGAAAGTTCATGCTTGATTCATACTCCCTTCATTGCTTTTATTCTACTTTTGGCTTACTAATTGCCATGGACAGGCACCGTTCACAATTCAAACAAAAGTTTGCAACATAATTAACCTATTTTTGAACCCTCAACAAATTAACACGTAAATGAAAAAACTAGCTCTATTTGTACTTTTTCTGGCCGGAACCACATTTTCCGGATTTGCCCAGGAAGCACCTGCTAAAGTTGATACTTCCGTAAAAGCAAATAATCCGAATGCTCCGGAAATGACTTTCGAAACTGAATTACATGATTATGGTACAATAAAACAGGCAGCTGACGGAGGTTGCGAATTCAAATTCAAAAATACCGGGAAAGAACCGCTGGTAATTTCAAATGCAAAAGGAAGTTGTGGTTGTACTGTTCCAACATGGCCTAAGGAACCAATTATGAAAGGTCAAACAGCAGTTATCAAGGTTCATTATGACACTAAAAGAGTAGGCGCCTTTACAAAGACAGTCACGATCGAATCAAACGCCAAAACAAATCCCCGCGTCCTTACAATCAAAGGGAATGTTGAAGCTTCTCCTGATGCAGATTCAGACCAGGGAATGCCGTTGAAGAAAACTGAAGGTTCTCCTTTAGAAATGAGGTCAAAATAATTCATCCAAATTTTTAATAATCTATGAAAAAGAATCTCCTGCTTATTGCACTGTTTACGATTTCGTTTGGTGTTGTTCATGCACAAGATGACAAACCGACACTTAATAATGTGGGAAATGAAAATCCAGGCTTGCCATCTTTTAAGTTCACTGAAGAAGAATTTAATTTCGGAACTATTATGCAGGGAGATAAAATTCAGCATGATTTTGAATTTGTTAATACAGGCAAAGACCCGCTTATTATTTCAAACGCCGCCGGCAGTTGTGGTTGCACTGTTCCTGAATGGCCCAAAGAACCGATTATGGGAGGCGCGAAAGGAATATTAAAAGTTACCTTCAATTCTGCAGGTAAACAAGGCATGCAGGACAAAACCGTTACCCTTACATCCAATGCAAAACAGAACCCGATGGTGATACACTTGAAAGGAAATGTTGACAAGGCAATTGAACAACCGGGTGCAGATCCAAATAAATCAGAGAAAAAATAATATTAATTAAACCCTTTAATCCCAAATCAAACAAATGAAAAAAGTAGTATTAGTAATCGCTGCATTCGCTTTTGCAGTAGCCGTTAACGCACAGGATAAGGCAACTCCAGGAACTGTTCCGGTGCAAACTTCACCTGCTACAACTGCTCCTGCTGTTCAGGACAATCCAAATGCCGGTGAGTTCAAATTCGAAGTTGAAGAATATAACTTCGGAACTATTAAGCAAGGCGAATCTGTTACTTATGATTTCAATTTTGTCAATAATGGAAAAGATCCATTGATCATTTCGGAAGCACACGGCTCTTGCGGTTGTACTGTTCCGGTTTGGCCGAAGGAACCAATCAAGAAAGGTGACAAATCACAAATCAAAGTAACTTTTAACTCTACCGGAAAAATGGGAATGCAGGACAAAACTGTTACCATTACTTCCAATGCAAAAGGCGGACAAAAAGTTCTTCACCTTAAAGGAAACGTAGAAGCACCTCCTGCTGCTACTACTCCTGCTGCAGCTCCGGTTCAGGTTACACCTGCTCCTGCTGAGAAAAAATAATCAGAGATTTCGATTATCTTTACAACCCTCTCCGAAAAGCGGAGAGGGTTTTTTATTGCTCAGAAATTTCAATATTCGACAATCTATGCCAAAGATTTCTCAGAAAGGTTTGACTATGCCTGCCTCTCCCATACGCAAACTTGTTCCTTATGCTGAAAAGGCAAAAAGTGAAGGCAAGCAAATTTTTCACCTCAATATCGGTCAACCGGATATTGAAACACCTGACACGATGTTGAATGCCATCCATCATTTTGCACCTAAGGTGGTTGAATACAGCCACAGCGCAGGTATTGAGAGCTACAGAAGGAAACTAACAGGCTATTACGACCGGTATAAAATTGCACTTGACTACACTGATATCATGATCACTACCGGGGGCAGTGAAGCAATAGAAATTGCAATGATGTCATGCCTGGACGAGGGAGATGAAGTTATTATTCCGGAGCCATTTTATGCGAATTACAATGGCTTTGGAACGCAGGCCGGGATTACGGTAAAACCTGTGCAGTCCTTTATTGAAAATGGTTTCGCCCTCCCTCCTATTGCAGAATTCGAAAAAGTGATCACGCCGAAAACAAAGGCGATCATGATCTGCAACCCTAATAATCCGACGGGTTACCTCTATACGAAAGCAGAACTTGAATCGCTGCGTGACCTGGTTATCAAATATGATCTGTGGTTTTTCAGCGATGAAGTGTACCGTGAGTTCTGCTATGATGGCAAAGAATATTTTTCTGTGATGCACCTGAAAGGAATTGAGCAGAATGTAATCATGCTTGATTCAATTTCGAAAAGATACAGCGCATGTGGTGCACGCATCGGAGCGATTATCTCAAAGAATAAGGAATTGATGAGCACTGCATTGAAATTCGGACAGGCGAGACTAAGCCCTCCTACTTTCGGACAGGTGGCAGCGGAAGCAGCAATTGACACACCTGACTCTTATTTCAAAAAAGTGAAAGATGAATATGTGGCGCGCAGAAATTTTGTTGTAGAAGCGCTGAATAAAATTGACGGCGTGTTTTGTCCGATGCCAAGCGGGGCTTTTTATTGCATTGCAAGGTTACCGATTGACAACGCAGATAAATTTTGCCAATGGTTGCTCGAAAAATTCTCCTGGGAGAATGAAACAGTGATGCTTGCTCCTGCAACAGGATTTTATTCAAGCCCAAGCCTCGGCACTGATGAAGTGCGGATAGCATATGTAATAAACATTCCTGATTTAAAAAAAGCAATGCGTTGTCTTGATGAAGCGCTGAAGGTTTACCCTGGAAGGAAACTGGTGAATGAGGAGATGAAGGCGCAGGGATGAGCAGATAACATATAAAGTGTTTTGTAAGTCTATCTTTTACTTCACAATTACAAGATTATAAGTCCTTCCTTCGCTGAGCAAACTCACCATGTATATTCCCTTTGGCAATTCTGCAAGGTTGAGGATCTGATCTTCTAACTTTATTTCTTTAATATAAACAATTTCTCCAATTGAATTAAAAATCCTGAGAATTGCAATTTCACAATGTGATCGTTTGAAATGGAGGTTAAGTGATTGTGTGAATGGGTTGGGTGAAATATCTAAAAATGGATCGTTGGAAATTGATTCGGTTGTGCCTGCATTAATACATGGATCTGAAACGTAAGTTCCAGCATGAATTACTGCGGAAACTGTCAATAAACTTTCCGGAAGTGAAACTTCTTGAAGCGGATTATCAAAAATATTTGCCCCCCCAGAGCTCATAGTAAAATTAGCAAATCCTTCATTACAACCTGAATAACCATTTGAATCAGTCTTTACAAAGTAAATATCTGTGAAGCCACTCCCGAAACTTTCGGTAACACCAAGAATAGCAAACCCACTATCAGTTGTCTGTTTAACACAATAACCATATTCATCATTTGAACCACCATATGTTCTGATCCACATCGTATCACCCACCGCATTAGTTTTTATGAGTGCTAGATCACGGTTTCCAATAGCACTATTTACTTCAGCTAAAATAATATAACCTCCATCTAAAGTCTGCTCACAATAAATTCCACTACTTGGTGTAAGTCCATCTGCGTTGCTGAAAACTTTTGCCCATTGGAATTGCATATTAGAATTCGCTTTGACCAGATAAATGTTTTGAGGTGTTGTACCAAAACTTCGAGTACTTCCAACTATTATGAAACCACTATCAGCAGTTTGTTTACAACAATTTCCAAAGTCGTCATCGCTGCCACCAAAATGGCTAAATGAGCCATTCACTACATTTTGAAGAAAAATATTATGACCCATTCCACTACCCGGATATGATCCCGCAATTACGATTCCACCAGTAAAAGTTTCTAATACCGAAGTTGCATATTCAATCCCGCCACTTCCAATAATTTTTGTCCAAAGGACATTGCTATTACTATCAGTTTTAATAAAATAAATATCTTCTGAACCAAACCAGCCCGAAAAGCCACCAGCAAGGATATAACCACCATCACCTGTTTGATGCACTGAATGCATGGTTGCATCCAAACCGGTATTAAAAGTCTTCGTCCAGAGAGTGTCGCCATTAGAATTCATTTTTATTAGGGTGGCATCTTCATAAATTCCAGCACCCCCCAATCCAATTGCACCAAGAATAATAAATCCACTGTCTGTAGTTTGTTCTACGCAATTTGCAAAATCATCCGAAGCATTTCCAATTATCTTAGTCCAAACTGTATCCCCGTTCGCATCCGTTTTTAAAATAAAAAGATCAGGGTCGCCTGATGCAGGGTTTGATAATAGCCCAACAATTATGTAGCCGCCATCAAATGTTTGGCTAATACTTCTTCCATAATCATAATAGCTATCTCCATAAGTTTTCTGGAAAGTAATTTGCCCTTCTGTTTCTAAGAAGAAAAAAACGAGAAGCAAAGCCAAATACTTATTCATATTTTGCTTAAAAGGAGTCTACCAAAGATATGCTTTTCATAATAATAAAAAAGTCTACCCTTTCGGCAGACTCTCAAATTTCAACGATGTGATTAATATTTACTCGTAAGATTTAAATATGCTTTCTCCCCGGAGTACTCTTCCCAACCGGTTTTGATTTGCCTTTTTGCTTCTTGTCTCCAAAATCGTCGTAGAGCAAATATCTTTTCCGTTTGAGCATAAAATCTGTGATGTCCTGTTGCCAGCTTTTCCTGATTTCATCTTCGCTTATTCCCTTTTGAATCTGTTCACGGAGCTTTGAAGTTCCTGCGAGTTTGTCAAAAAACGGGGTGAAGAATTTTGTCTTATCGGGATATGACTGGTACATCTTAATAAGCCATTGCAAATTCAATTGCCTGGGAAGATTATTGGTGTCCTCTACAGTGTGAGCCAAATCCCAACCGGTGCATAGTGTATCCTTATACATTGGACTTGGAGCGGCATCATTGGATTGTGGAGTAAAAGTAACATCACCATCTTTTAAATTCGGATAACCGACCTGCTGAAACGGACGGTCAGTACCCCTTCCCACGCTCACTTTCGTTCCTTCGAAAAAACAAAGGGAAGGATAAAGATAAATCGCCTTCATGTCAGATAAGTTCGGCGATGGATTCACGGGAAGATCGTATATCCTGTTGTGATCATAGTTTTTCATTTTCACTACCCGAAGGCGGCAAGGACCACCTTTGATCCATCCTTCCATGTTCATCATCTGGGCGAGTTCTCCCATCGTCATTCCATATACAACAGGAATTGGATCCATGCCCACAAATGACTTTTGTTTGGATTCGAGGATTGGCCCGTCCACGTAATAGCCGTTCGGATTGGGACGATCGAGGACAATTAAAAATTTCTCGTTTTCAGCACATGCTTCCATCACATTGTGCAGCGTACTTATGTATGTATAAAAGCGCGCACCCACGTCCTGGATATCAAAAACTACGGCATCTATATCCTTCATATCCTTCTTTGCAGGCTTCAAATGTTCACCATAAAGTGAGATAATCGGAATACCGGTTGCACTGTCTTTGGAGCTAGCTATCAGCTCGCCGGCTCCTGCTCTGCCCATAACGCCATGTTCAGGGGTAAATATTGCCGTTACATTGATTTTTAACTTTAAAAGCGTATCCAATACCCTGACATTTCCAATCATAGAGGTCTGGTTCATCACAATCGCCACCCGCTTTGCCTTTAATAATGTAGCGTATGCTTTCACCTGGTCAGCACCAGTCATAAATTTCTTCACTTTTACAATCCCTGTATCCGGGAGGGAATATGTAGTAGTATCGGTTCCTCCAACGAAAACTGTATCTGTAAGATTGATTAAAGTATCTGGCAAAGGCGGTACTTCCTGTGAAAAACCATCTGTCGAAAAAAGCAAAAACATGAGAAACCATGCTAAAAGTACCTTCAGCAACATTTCAATAAAATCGGAAGTTTTGCTATTTCTTATAACCACGGGCCTTGAATTAAACAGAAATGGAATATTTTTCGCAGGTTTGTCGGGGAGTTTGAATTCCTAACAGGCGGCAATCTCTAAAAAAAAGAAACATCAGTCAAATTGAATTACGAATTGTTTATTGCCCGGAAGGTATCTTCCACCAAACTCAGCGCTGCATCCGTTTCCAGGCCGATTGTCAGGATTGCCGTAGCAGGAGTTGCCATCGGTTTTGCAGTTATGATTGTTGCCATTGCGATTGTTACCGGTTTTAAAAAAGAAATCCGGGAAAAAGTAATCGGATTTGGTTCTCATATTCAGATCAGCAACTATGATGAAAATAATTCTTATGAAACAAGGCCAGTTATAAAGAATGATTCATTTAATGCAAAACTTACCGCTATTAAGGGCGTAAAGCATGTAGAGGAGTTCGCCACAAAGGCCGGAATTATTAAGACACATGACGCTATTGAAGGAGTGGTTGTAAAAGGTGTCGGGAAAGATTTCGACTGGAGTTATTTTAATAAGCGCCTGGTAGCAGGCCATTCAATTGTGATTCCGGATAGCGGAAAAACCAACGATGTGATGATTTCAAAATTAACTGCCACAAGGCTGAAACTAAAATTGTATGACGACCTGATCACGTACTTTATTCAGCAGCCACCGCGGGCGAGACGCTTCCATATTTGCGGAATTTATGAAACAGGGCTTGAGGAATTCGACAGTAAATATATTTTTTGTGATATTTCTCACATCCGCCAATTGAATGACTGGAATGAAAATCAAACAGGCGGGTATGAAGTTTCAATTTCAGATTTTAGCAATCTCGATAAGCTGGGAGAAAAAGTTTATTCGGCAATTCCATCCGACCTTAATTCAAGGACCATTAAAGAGCTGTATCCCCAGATCTTTGACTGGCTTGGATTACAGGATGTGAATGGAATCATCATCATCGTTTTGATGCTGATCGTATCAATTATGAATATGATTTCAGCTTTGCTCATCATAATTCTTGAACGTGTGCAAATGATCGGAACCCTGAAGGCATTAGGAGCCTACAATATCAGTGTGAGAAAAATATTTTTGTATGTATCTGCATTCCTTATCGGCAGGGGCCTGTTGATTGGAAATATAATCGGGATGGGACTTTGCCTCCTTCAGTATTTTTTTCACTTCATTCATCTCGACCAACAGTCGTATTACATCTCATTCATTCCTGTAAGCCTTTCCGTGGAACATATTTTACTGTTAAATGGAGTAACACTTTCAGTATGTATTCTCATGATGATTTTACCTACCATCATTATTACTAAAATAACACCACTGCAGGCATTGCGATTCAGTTGACTTCATACATTTGCGAAGAACAATGCCCAATTCACATTTCACAATGATTAATGCAGAAATTTAAAACTTAAATCTTAAAATACAACAATAAAAATGTCGGCACCAAAAAATAAAAAAATCTGCGATACGATACTCGAAGCCATAGGCAATACACCGATGGTTCGACTCAATAAAGTGATTGATGGGATCAAAGCAACCGTTTATGCAAAAGTGGAAACCTTTAATCCCGGAAATTCCATCAAGGACAGGATGGCGCTCAAGATGATTGAGGATGCGGAAAAATCAGGTGCGTTGAAACCCGGAGGAACTATTATAGAAGGCACTTCCGGAAATACAGGAATGGGTCTTGCGATTGCCGGCATCATCAAAGGATATAAGTGCATTTTTACAACAACCGATAAGCAGTCGAAAGAAAAAGCAGATGCATTGAGAGCCTTCGGAGCTGATGTAATTATTTGTCCAACCAATGTAGATCCCGAAGACCCCCGCTCCTATTATTCCGTTTCTTCGCGGCTTGTGAAGGAGGTACCTAACTCCTGGAAAGCAAATCAATACGACAATCTTTCCAATCGCCAGGCGCACTATGAACAAACCGGACCTGAGATCTGGGATCAGACAGATGGAAAAATTACGCACCTGTTGGTGGGTGCAGGAACAGGCGGAACAATTATCGGTACCGGAAAATACCTGAAAGAAAAAAATCCCAATATTAAAGTATGGGGTATTGACACCTATGGTTCTGTCTTGAAAAAAGTACATGAGACCGGTATCCTCGACCGCAATGAAATTTATCCTTATGTGACTGAAGGAATCGGTGAGGATTTCGTTCCGGAGAATTATGACTTCTCGGTCATTGATCATTTTGAAAAGGTAACAGACAAAGATGCTGCAGTAATGACCCGTGAAATATGCCGTAAGGAAGGCATCTGGGTGGGAAACTCAGCAGGATCTGCCATTGCAGGATTGCTCCAGTTAAAAGACAAACTGAAACCGACTGATGTTGTTGTAGTCATCTTTCATGACCATGGTTCACGTTATCTCGCCAAGATGTTCAATGATGAATGGATGTTGAAGATGGGTTACCTTGATAAGAAAGGAATGACGGCCGCTGACCTGGTTACATCGAGAAAGAAAATTCAGTTGATGACGATTGAAAAAACACAACCGATCAGTGAAGCATTGAAAATAATCACTGAAAATAATTATTCTCAATTACCTGTTACATCAGGCGACAGAATTGTAGGATCTCTGTATGAGAATTTAGTTTTCAATCACCTGCTGAAAAACCCGGAATCAAAAAATGATCCTGTAGAAACCATCATGCAGGAAGCTATTCCATTTATCGACAGTACTACATCGCTTCAAGAACTTGCAAAAATGATTTCCGGCGACCAAACAGCTGTGCTGGTAAAGGATTTCAAAGCCAATGAAAACTTTATTATTACGAAAAGTGATATTGTGGAAGCACTGGCAAAATAACACATCTCTTAGTTCAGGAACTCATAAATTCCTGCCGCGCCCTGGCCTGTACCGACACACATGGTAACCATTCCATATTTCAACTTCCGTTTGCGCATTTCGCTGAAGAGCTGAACTGACAGCTTGGCTCCACTACAACCCAGCGGATGTCCGAGTGCGATTGCTCCGCCATTTACATTTACAATTTCGGGATTCAGGCTGAGTGTCCTCATTACTGCCAATGATTGAGATGCAAATGCTTCATTGAGTTCGATGAGCTGAATGTCATCCAATTTTAATCCTGCATGTTTGATTACTTTCGGAATTGCTTCAACAGGACCGATGCCCATGATACGCGGTTCGACACCAGCCACGGCATAATCAATAAAGCGGGCTATCGGTTTTACATTTAATTGTTTGAGCATCTTTTCACTCACAACGATTACGAATGCTGCTCCATCACTTGTCTGGGATGAATTGCCGGCAGTGACACTTCCCTTTGCGTCAAAGACCGGTTTCAGCGTAGCCATTTTTTCAAGTGTAGAATCGGCACGTGGACCTTCATCTGTATCTACAACAAATTCCTTTGTCTTTTTCTTCTCATTTTCATCCAGGAATATTTCCGAAACTTTTACCGGAATAATTTCATCCTTGAATTTACCATCGGCAATTGCCTTTGATGCCTTCATATTACTCTCGTATCCAAATTTGTCCTGGTCCTCCCTGCTCACGTTGTATTCCCGGGCAACAGCTTCTGCCGTTAATCCCATTCCCCAGAAATAATCAGGATTCGATTGAACGTATTTATAATTCGGAACTATTTTCCATCCACCAAATGGAATCGGGCTCATGCATTCCACGCCACCGGCAATGATACAATCAGCCATGCCGGCATGCACCTTTGCAGACGCAATAGCGATGGTTTCCAATCCGCTGGCGCAGTAACGATTCACGGTCATGCCCGGAACTTTAACGGTATCCAGTCCCATGAGGGCGACCATCCTCCCGATGTTCAATCCCTGTTCTGCTTCAGGAGTTGCATTGCCAACAATTACATCATCTATCAATTCTTTATCAAGATTGGGAACGCTTGCAACCAGGTGCCTGATTACTTCTGCTGCAAGGTCATCGGGACGCATGTTTCGAAACTTACCCTTTGGCGCTTTTCCTACGGCTGAGCGATAGCCTGCAATGATGTATGCATTCATAAATGAGATTTTTCGAACGCAGATTCAGCTGATATACCCTCGCATTCAGGGTAACTAACTTTAGTTGAGCTTATCTGTATTACAGTTTATTCAATAACAAATTTACTGCTTTTTAGTTCCTTGTCACTGGCAGTAAAATTAAATTGATAAACACCTTTGGCTAGAAAAGAAAGGTCGATTTGCTGAAGTGTAAGATTCACCTCAGTATTGTAAACAGTTCTTCCCTGCAAATCGAGTACCGATAAAGAAATTTGATCTGACGAAAAACTTTTCAATGAAATATTAAAAATACCGCTAGAAGGATTCGGGTAAATAGTAACTGAACCATCACCTGTAATATCTGAGGTATTGGTAGTCGAGTTTGTACTTCCCAAGTCGTCGGTACGGATAACATATGGATCGTTGTTGGTGCTTCCAAGAATTACAAATCCATTAGCCAGAATTTTAAAATTTTTTGGTGTTGCTGTACCATTTCCGACAAATTCATGTTTCCAGATAGTCGTTCCGAATTGATCAATTTTTATAAATGCAATGTGTGGATTGGAGATACCGACTCCACAAAGTATTGCATATCCACCATCCGTTGTCTGGGTGATTTGATTCACAGTGAAGATACTTGTATCAGTAATAAAACCACTCCACAATAAATCAGCAGCAGAATCAAACTTCATGAGGCGAAGAAATTTTGTACCTAGTGTATCGTAAAGTCCGGCAAGCATAACGCCTCCATCACTGGTAATTGCGGAGGAAGAAATTTCCGTGTCATAGAAAGATTCCTTACGCTGAAAATGGTTGCTTGAAAGTACGAGTACATTGTTTCTCCAGTTGAAAAGAGAATCCATATCAAAGGCAAGATTCGCTGCAGCATAATAATTACCATTGTTATCCATCGTAATTGCATTTTGCCCTACGCTGCTCATATCTCCACTGATGGTTTGCTGGTTATCAAGGATGAAATAATTATCTGCTGTAAATCCATCTACATAATAGCAATAATGAGAAGATTGCCGATCCGGTGAACGTGTAATGGTGCTTCCCCATGTTCCCCATCCGTCAGTTGGAGGAATTTTAAAATCAGATATCGGGTCTCCTGAAGCATCATAAGAAGCAACTACAGCTTCTGAATTCCAAAACTGTGATGGTCCGCTACCCACAACAATAAAATTTCCTGAAGCATTTTGAATAACTCCTGCTGTGGAACGGAGGTTACCTGTGTCCGTTCTTGACCATTCAATATCGCCTCCAGCATTCAATTTCATGAGAAATGCTCCGTCCTGGTTGCCACAAAGAATAAAGCCTGTATCAATAGTATTATCCAGACTACCGATATAACTTAAGTTTAAGCCCGTGTAAATACGTTCGAAGAATTGCGCTGAAGAAAATTGTGCTATTAAAAGGAAGACCGCTAAAAGAAAAGATTTAGATCTCATCATAGGGCGAAATTGGGAAATTTTATTGCAGGAGATGTTATTCATATATTAATTCTCTGCAAAAGTAGGCACAAAGGCGACAGGAAGCCCTATTTTATTGGTGAATGGACGGTTTTTGTACAGGAAGAATGTTATTGGTTCTATTGAATGGTTAAGTCGTTAAAAATTGGCTGAATTAACAAATTTCACATAAGATTCAAGTTCGGGCTGATTTGGAAAAATTGTCGCGCAAAGAACGTTAAGACGGCAAAGAATCAGCCATCTGACGCATATTAATAGAGAAGACCCTGCTCGAATGAATCACAGAGTTTGGAGACGTTGATTAGGGATAAAAACCTTAAATACTTTAATCTCAAGTTCGGGCTGATTTGGAAAAATTGTCGATTTATGACTGCAAAGCAGTTGCCATGCAAAGAATGTATAGTTGGTGATTAAATCCGAATAGAAAGTGAGACTCAAGAACGCGATGATTAAAAATGTCGTGCAAAGACCGCTAAGGCCATAAAGTAGCAGCTATGAAACGCATTTAATTAAAGAACCAACGCAGAGGTGGCGTAACTTAGTTAGCCCCGGCTGAAAGGAAAAGCGCTCGCCGAAGGCGAGACTTTGGGATGAAGACGGGAAGGATGGTAAATTGAAAGATACCGGTTCGCTTCAATAAAATAATCACCTACTTTTGCGCGCTCAAAAAAAACTTTTTGTGCAATAATCTGTTGCCTCAATCGTTTTCCATCCTCTATGCACAACCACATAAAATTTTTTATCCTCACCATACTTTTTTCTTATTTTTCTCTTGCGACAATTGCACAAAAATATACGGTCAGTGGATATGTGAAGGAAGCACGTTCCGGTGAATCGTTGCTCGGGGCGAATGTTTACCTGAAAGAAACATTGCAAGGCACGCAAACAAATCAATACGGCTTTTATTCCCTGACGGTTCCAGCAGGAAAATACACGCTTATATTTTCATACATCGGTTTTGATGAACAAAAGTTTGAAATCAGCCTCAATAAAAATCTACAGCAGAATATTGAACTCGGCGAAAAAACGGTTGAGACAAAGGAAGTAACGGTGCATGGAGAACGTGAAGACCATAATGTAGAAGGTATACAAATGGGTCGTGACAAAATTGAGATTGAACAGTTAAAAAAGCTGCCGGCATTTATGGGCGAGGTGGATATTCTAAAATCGATTCAATTGCTGCCGGGCGTTCAAAGTGGCGGAGAGGGCAACACCGGGTTCTATGTTCGGGGAGGCAGCCTGGATCAAAACCTGATCCTGCTTGATGAAGCGACGGTTTACAATGCATCGCACATGTTTGGTTTCTTTTCTGTCTTTAATTCAGATGCCATTCAAAATGCAACCCTTACCAAAGGCGGAATGCCTGCGCAGTATGGAGGCAGGCTTTCATCAGTTTTGGATATTCAGATGAAGGAAGGCAATAATAAAACGTATCACATGGATGCGGGTATCGGTCCAGTTGCTTCGCGGCTGACTGTGCAAGGGCCCATCAAAAAAGATGTCAGCTCGTTCATTGCATCCGGGAGAAGGTCATTCATTGATTTATTCCTGGGAGAGCCTTTCGTTGACAAGAATTCTCGCACATTTGGGAACAAATATTATTTTTATGACCTGAATTTAAAAGTGAATTACAGGCTGAGTGACAAAGACCGCCTTTTCCTCAGCGGTTATTTCGGACGGGATGTTTTCAAATTCAAAAGTCCTACGACAGATTTCAGCCTGAAAATTCCATGGGGAAATGCAACCGGAACCGCGAGGTGGAATCACTTATTCAATCAAAAATTATTCGTGAACACATCACTGATATTCACAAATTATGATTTTTCATTTGAGGGTGGACAGGAGAAATTCTCTTTTAAACTATTTTCTGGAATTACGGATTACAATTTCAAGTCTGACTTCACGTGGCTGCCGGGTGTGCGGAATAATATCCGCTTTGGGATGAACTACGTCTATCATATTTTTGTTCCAAGCCATGCATCAGCAGAAAGCAATGATGTGGTATTTGACCTGGGGAAGATCGTGCATCAATATGCTCATGATGCAGCGGTTTACTTCAACGATGAATATGACTTAAGTGATAAATTAAAAGTGAGTGGTGGATTGCGTGGCACTTTTTTTCAGCAGGTAGGTCCGTTTGACCGGTACCTGAAAGACCCGCTTACAGGGAGGACAAGCGATACGATCAGTTATGCATCCGGTAAACCGGTTAAAACGTACTGGCATGTTGAACCCCGCGCATCATTAAGATATTCCATCAACCACACCTCTTCTCTGAAAGCATCCTACACTCAGAACTACCAGTACCTGCACCTTGCATCGCTTTCTTCACTCTCTTTGCCAACAGATTTATGGATTCCCAGCAGCGACAGGGTGAGACCGCAATTTGCGACTCAATATGCGCTCGGATATTTTAAAAACTTTAAAGAAAATGTTTTTGAAACTTCTGTTGAAGTGTATTACAAGACCATGGAACACCAGATTGAATACGAGCCGGGTTATACGCCGGATGGCGGCATTAATGACAATGCTGATAATGGATTTGTATTTGGCCGCGGATGGAGCTACGGCGCAGAATTCTTCGTGAAGAAAGCAAAAGGAAGGTTCAGCGGATGGATCGGGTACACGCTGGCATGGACATACAGAAAATTTCCTGAGCTCAATTTAGGTGAAAAGTACTTCGCCAAACATGACAGGAGGCACGATGTTTCTGTTGTACTGATGTATGAATTGGGACAGCGACTCACTTTTGGCGCAACATGGGTTTATGCCACCGGAGATCTGAATACAATGCCGAAGTCAGTTTATTTCATCAATGGCCAAATCACTTATGACTACGGAAGCAACATTTACAATTACAGGATACCTGCCTATCACCGTCTTGATGTTTCTGTGACGTTGAAAAACAAACCCGGAAAAAAGTTCAGGACGAGCTGGAATTTGAGTGTGTTCAACGCATACAACAGGGCCAATCCGTATGTTATTTACCTTGCAGATGAGAGTGATTACACGAAAGGGACCTTTAAGATACAGGCGAAGCAGGTTTCCCTGTTTCCAATTATTCCGAGCATCACCTATAATATAAGTTTCTAAGTCAAAAGTTAATAGTCATAAGATTTAGGAATCATTCGGAATTAAGAATAATGAAACATAGTAAAGAAAGACTGATGCAGAAAATTACGCTTCCATTTATATTAGCACTAACAGGATTGTTCCTGCTGAGTGCGTGCGAAAAGAATATTACGTTGAATATTCCGGAAGCTGAACAGCAGCTTGTAGTGGAAGGATATATTTACGAGAATACCTTCCCTTATATATTTCTCACTAAAAGTTCTCCTTTTTTTTCCGAACTTGATTCTGCCACACTGCAGAAATATATTGTGCGTGGCGCTACAGTAATTATTTCAGACGGATTTACAACTGATACGATGGCCGAATTTGACAGCATGTATGTTCATTTGTATTACTCATTGAATATGACTGGCGTGGTTGGCAGGTCATATTCTCTTCGAATTGAATCTGAAGGAAAGGTTGTAACTGCCTCTACGTATTTACCTCCGGCTATTCAGCTTGACAGCACCTGGTGGAAACCGGATGGCAACAAAGATTCACTTGGGTTTGCATGGGCACACTTAACAGACCCTGATACATTGGGCAATTACTACAGGTGGTTTGCAAAGCGTATTAACAGGTTTACATATGGTGATCATATCGGTGAGCAAAAAGATTCTATTTTCATTGCACCATTGGGTTCCACTTTTGAAGACCGTTTCATCAATGGTAAGAGTTTCGATTTTGCTTATAACCGTGGCCAGCTTGCTAATTCTGATAAAGAAGATGACGGCTTCAGTGATGAGCGCGGATATTTTAAAAAAGGTGATACTATCGTTGTGAAATGGTGTACTTATGACCAGGCAAATTTCAGGTTCTGGCGGGATGCTGAGCAGCAGATTCAAAGCAACGGCAATCCATTCTCAAATCCTGCGCCTGTTTTAGGTAACATTGAGGGGGGGCTGGGCGTTTTTGGCGGATATGGGGTCAGTTACGACACCATCATAGCTAGGTAATTTACCCAACGCAGGGAACCTTTCGCCAAATTTTCAGTTTGATAAAAGAATAATCTGTACATTTGAAACGTAAAGGCCATCTAACCCAATTCAAAAAAATCAAGATGAAAAAAATCATTACCCTCATTGCATTGTTTATTTCAGCTGCTGTAGTTGCACAGCAACCGGCACCTGACAAGGTAAAGGTATCCAAGGTTTCCATGAACAAATTCAAAGCTTTGTACCCAGGTGTAACCAATGTTGATTGGTCGCAGGATGAACAAGGCAGGTATGTCGCTCATTACGCTGAGTACAACCATAACAGGTGGATTACCATCGATGAAAAAAACAATTGGACAAATTCATTATTTGAAGTAGAAAAAAGTGATCTTCCTGCGAATGCAATCAGCCAGTTAGACCAATGGTATGATGCTGTTACCTTCGTAAAGTTCTACAAATTTATAGATGAGACTGGGGCTGTACATTTTGAAGCTGACCATGAAGCCGGTGAAATGGTTTCAGGACCGGTTTTCGATAAGGACGGCAATGCATTCAATAAAGCTGCCCGCCCTAAGAATGAACGTCCTACAAGAATTCAGTAATCACTAAAAGATATCTTAATCACGAATGTCTGCGGTGCTTTTAAAGTTCCGCAGATTTTTTTTGTTCATAATCCTTTTTGCTTTTTCGAAGTAGTTTCACAGGAGATTTTACTTTTGCAGACATTCCTGAACATAACACATGTTCAGATGTTTTAAAATTTCGCCGGCCTGCCACAAACCCAGGAAGCACACATTTAACAGACTCTATTATACATGTCATCCGAAACAGAAAGAATTAAATGCCTGATTATTGGTTCAGGACCTGCAGGGTATACAGCTGCTATTTATGCTGCCAGGGCAGATCTCAAGCCGGTTATACTCACCGGGCTGCAACCGGGAGGTCAGCTTACAATAACCACAGAGGTGGAAAATTACCCCGGCTATGCCAAAGGCACGATGGGACCGGAAATGATGGAAGATTTCAAAGCTCAGGCAGAGCGATTCGGAACGGACATCCGTTTTGCCTATGTAACAGAAGTTGATTTCTCCTCCGGACCACCGTATAAAATTACTGTTGATGAAACCAAGTTTATTCTTGCAGATACTGTGATTGTAGCGACGGGTGCATCAGCAAAATGGCTGGGGCTTGATTCGGAGCAGCGACTGAATGGTTTCGGCGTTTCCGCCTGTGCAACTTGTGATGGATATTTTTTCAGGGGGCAGGAAGTTGCAGTAGTTGGTGCAGGAGACACGGCCGCTGAGGAAGCCACCTATCTCAGTAAACTCTGTAAAAAAGTTTACATGATTATTCGCAGGGATGAAATGCGTGCAAGCAAAGCAATGATACATCGTGTAGAAAATACTGCGAACATTGAACGTATTTATAATTCCGAAACGGTGGAAATCCTTGGAGGGAAAACAGTTGATGGTGCGCGATTGAAAAATGTGATCACAGGAGAAGAAACGAAAATTGATGTCACGGGGTTCTTTATCGCCATTGGTCACAAGCCCAATACAGAAATATTCGCCGGTAAACTGGACATGGATGCAAACGGTTACCTGAAGGTTGTGCCTGGATCAACAAGGACAAATATAGAAGGAGTATTTGCTGCAGGCGATGTTGCAGACCATATCTATCGCCAGGCAATTACTGCGGCCGGAACGGGATGTATGGCTGCGATTGATGCGGAGCGGTATTTGGCTGCGAAGGGAATACATTGAAAATAAATAAAAAAATATCTGAATTCGAAATTATAATCATATGTAGGAAGAAAAAAACGAATGCCAAATCCCGAAATCCGAAAGAAGAAAAAAAAACAGCAGAATATCAATGGAGAAATGGTCGCTGCCATTGTTTTTTTTCGTCACGATAGCTACTGGGATTTGATAATGAATGACCCCGCAGCAAACTGCGAGGAATCCGGTAAATGATGCCACGAATTACACGAATTTCCACTAAGGAGTTAGTGTTAA
>JBDTTM010000023.1:0-20155 GCA_039930605.1 Bacteroidota bacterium | reverse complement strand
TTAAAACGGAGCAGGAGGTATTGGACAGTAACCAGGCAGTACTCACAAAGATTACTCCTCAGTTAAAAAAACTTTTCAGTGTTAAACCTAAAACGCCTTTTGAAATAAGAGCAGTTGAATCTTTTCGCGCTGCTGCTGCTGCTCCACAATATAACGCAAGCTCGGCAGATGGCACGCGTCCCGGAATTTACTACATTCCAATACTTGACCCTGCAAAAATGAATACTACTAACTGGCCTTTGGAAGCAACTTTTCTGCATGAAGCAATCCCCGGACACCATTATCAATATTCATTGATGCGTGAAGACACTACGCTTCCTAAATTGAGGCGGTTCGCATGGTATCCTGCCTTTGCTGAAGGATGGGCTTTATACTGTGAATCTCTGGGAGAACAGTTAGGATGCTACACTGACCCCTACCAAAGAATGGGCGCCTATGGCACCGAAATACACCGGGCAATCCGCTTAGTGGTGGACGTTGGTTTGCACACAGGAAAAATGACAAGGGAGGAAGCGATAAAATACATGATGGATAATGAATCTATATCTGAACAAATAGCCACCCAGGAAATTGAACGCTACATGGCTATGCCGGGACAAGCATTGTCTTATAAAGCAGGTGAATTGAAGATTAAAGAACTTCGTGATAAATATCAAAAACAGTTAGGTGCAAAATTCAGTCTGCGAGAGTTCCATGATGCGTTATTAAAAGGTGGCGCCATGCCGTTAAGTGTTTTGGATATGTACATGGATGATTGGGCTAAAGGAAAATAAGGCGAACGCATAATCGAGTAGGCGGCTCCGTCACCATATAGTAACGGAGTGCGCCTCTCACACCACTGTATCCCGATGAAAAATCGGGACAGGCTGTACGGGTCGCGTATATGCTTACGCCGAAGCTTCAGCATAGGCGCTACAGCGGTTCGTTGTTCCCGATAGCTATCGGGAGTGGGGCTACTCTGCAGTAGTAATCGAGCATAGACTCATAGCCGCGTTTTTGTAATCGCTCCAGTGTGATCGTTGTTAGAAGAATCGGGCTTTGTGCAATTGCCCATCGTCCTTTCTTCGACCTGCTCCATGCGTACGCTTTGCCTGGCGGGATACCCAACCGGATCAGGTTCTTCCTTTTCCGTTCTGGTTTCTTCCAGTGATGCCAGATACAAAGTCGTAAACGATTTCTCACCCAACTGTCCACTCCCTGAAGTTTGCCATAAATACTTGCCATTCGGAAGTAATTCAGCCATCCTTCCTGAACACTTTTCAGTTGTTTGATGCGCTCGTCAAAACTCTTGGGAAGAGTTTTCTTCGTGATGAATTTCAGGTTTCTTTTGAGTGTCTGCCAGCTTTTATCACTCACCACCGTTTGGTATTTGCCCCTCTCACCTTTTACATACGTAGGTACAAAACAAAATCCAAGTATTGTAAAGTGGACAGGTTTGCGTAGTCCGCTTTTCTCACGGTTGATCGGTAACCTTAATTTATCCTTTAAGAATAGGTAAATATTATTTCCCGCTTTCCGCGCTTCTGCTTTTGTCGTAGTGTAAACACTAAAATCATCGGCATAGCGTACATAACGCAGTCCCTGCTTTTCAAGCCACTTGTCCAACTCATGTAATAAGATGTTAGACAACAGTGGACTTAAAGGACTTCCCTGTGGTACACCCGTTCTGCGTTTGGTGAGTTTGCCCTCTATAAGTATGGGCGCTCTCAGCCATTTGCGGATCAGGAGTAACGTGAGTGGACATTTAATTTTACGGTAGAGCAGTTGCAAGAGCAGACAATGATTCACCTCATCAAAGAAATTTTTGAGGTCGATATCAACAATGTGCTGATACCCGTCATTGATGTTCTCCTGTGCCTGCATCACCGCCTGCAGTGCGCTTTTGCCGGGGCGGAATCCGTAACTATGTGCTTTGAATTCCGGCTCAAACTTTACTTCTATCACCTGTGCAACTGCTTGTTGCAGCATACGGTCTACTACGGTAGGTACACCAAGCAGGGGTACCTTGCCGTTACTCTTGGGAATCGAAACTCCCTTGATGGGTTGAGGCAAGTATTTTCCGTTTACCATTGCAGTTGCTATCCTGTCTCTGTTTATTTTCAGATACGCAGGGAGCTCCCTTACTGACATGCCGTCCACTCCTGCCGAACCTTTGTTCGACATTACGTGTTCGCATGCCAGCCGCATGTTTTTACGGTTAATAATCTTTTCAATCATCACATTACTAATACTACTTTGTTTCCTGTTCCTCTTATGGTAAGGCTGGTTCCGCTTTCACGGATGAACCTCCTTACTACATTCAGAACAACTACAACGTTCAGTCCTTCGCTGGTTCGGTGAGACCTTCCGCATTAAGCGGACTCGTTTCCTCCAACTACTATGACCTCTGCTGACTTCTGTTGAAACTCCTTATTGCTTTCAGGAATTGTTGCCTGCATCACTCGCGCGTGACTTGGTCAAACTATCAACAGATCTCCCCCGGTAAGACAAATATCCTTCGGTCGATTCCTGCTGTATCTACATGAATGAGTTTTGGTATTCATCGGACTTCACTTAGCTGTGCAAGCTCATCCATTCATTCATGCCTCTGTATACAGTTTCTGTTCGTCAGTACAAACCTTTGCAGTCTAGCTTACTTCAGTGCATACCTCGCGGTAAACCACCTTGCGACTTGCTAATGCTTCCCAATGCTATCGGGCGCATAAGGGACTTTCACCCTCTGGAATCTTTCCTATTTGAAAGAACTATATTTGCCATTCAGGGCACACACATCAAGATTAAGGCAATTTTTAAAAAAAGGGCTGCATCGGTTCTCGAAAGCTTCTGCAAGTAGAAACGTGTTGCAGCTGCAACCAAATGCAACCTCCTTTGCGGAAAATAATTTAACTTCGGTTGCATTTGTTTGCGGGAACGGTCTCGTTTCAAATCCTTATTTTTCAAACTGCATTAATCCCTAAAACGTTATCGGATATGCTTTGGCGATATTGCAGCATCCAACAATCGAACAAGAGCAAACGGATTTAATTTAACCACAAGATAAAAAAGAATATGAAAAAAATATTTTTATGGATTACCCTATTTATATTTTTTCAGATTCAATCATTTTCGCAAAACCAACATCTCCTCGATTCACTTGCTGTAATTTTAAAAACAGCAAACGAAGATACCTCCAAAGTGAACATCCTCATTGCCCTTTCTATTCAGTTTAAAAATATTGATCCTGATAGATCTGTTTATTTTGCGAATAAAGCACTTTCACTTGCCAAAAAACTCAACTATGAAAATGGAATTGCAGATGCCGAATTAGCTTCGGCCGGAGCTATAGTAAATCTTGGCAAGTATGATATAGCATTGCAAAACTGCCATGATGCATTAAAAATATATGAGCATCTGCCCGAAACTGTTAATGCAGCAAGTAAATTAAAAAATCAATTGCAGATTTCAAGCGCCTATAACGTCATTGGTATTATTTATACAATATATGGCAATTATCCTACGGCTTTAAAAAATTTATTTACCGCTTTGTCGATAAGAGAGAAAACAAACGACAGAATAGGCATCTCTTATACCGAAAACAACTTAGGGATTATTTATTATAATCAGGGAAATTACCCCGCTGCTCTAAACCACTACTTTGTATCCTTAAAAATAAGGGAAGAATTTGGAGATAAGGCGGGCATTTCTTCTTCTTATGGTAATATTGGAATTATTTATTTTTTGGAGGGAAATTATTCTGAGGCATTAAAAAATTATTTAGCTTCTTTAAAACTTGCTGAGGAAATAGGCAATAAGCAACTAATTGCCTCCTGTTATATAAATATTGGCGATGTTAAAAACAATCAGAATGAATACACTGAAGCGCTCAAATATAATTTTGCTGCTTTAAAAATTAATGAAGAAACTGGAAATAAAGAAACGCTTAATTTATCTTACAACAACATAGGCTCAATTTACCGGAAACAAAAAAGCTACAGAGAGGCAACCAACTACCTCAATAAATCCTTACTGCTTGCCAAAGAAATTGGGAGCCTCGAAATGATAAAGGAAGGATATAAAGAATTTGCAGAATTAGATAGTGCGCAAAACAATCAAAAACAGTCGCTGGCTGATTACAAATTATATATCTCTTACCGGGATAGTATTTTTAATAAAGAGAACACAAAAAAGATAGTGGAGTCGCAAATGCAATATGATTTTGATAAAAAAGAAGCTGCTACCAAAGCAGAGCAGGACAAGAAGGATATTACCCAAAGAAACATTCGCAATTTAATTGTTAGTGGACTTGCAGGGGCTCTTATCTTCCTTATTGTGGTTTACCGTCAACGGAATAAAATCTCAAAAGAGAAAAAACGGAGTGAGGAATTGCTCTTAAACATCCTCCCTGCTGAAACAGCAGAGGAACTAAAAAAAACCGGAACAACTAAAGCAAAGGATTTCAGCGAAGTAACCGTGCTTTTCACCGACTTTAAGAACTTTACTTTGATGAGTGAAAAGTTAAGTGCACAAGCGTTAGTGAATGAAATCAATTACTGCTACTCAGCCTTTGATAATATCATCACCAAACACGGTATAGAAAAAATAAAAACCATTGGCGACAGCTACATGTGTGCAGGAGGATTGCCTGTTGCAAACAAAACAAATGCAGAAGACACTGTTCGTGCTGCACTAGAGATTCGTGATTTCATGCAGAACGAAAGACAAAAACGAGAATCAGAAGGCAAGACATTTTTTGAAATACGCATTGGATGTAATACAGGTTCAGTAGTTGCGGGAATAGTCGGGATTAAAAAATTCGCCTACGACATTTGGGGCGACACGGTAAACATTGCTTCCCGAATGGAATCATCAGGCGAGGCCGGAAAAGTAAACATCAGCGGAAGCACGTATGAATTGGTGAAAGCAAAATTCAAGTGCGAACACCGAGGAAAAATACAAGCTAAAAACAAGGGTGAAATAGATATGTACTTCGTTGAATCTAAAAATTGAAAGCGAACCTGCCTTCCAATGCATTGGCTTACGCGATGGCAGGCAGCGAATAAGGGTGAGAGTGATATGTACTTTGTAGCAAGTTGAAAGCATAAAAACGAAAGGGACGAAATAACTTCTAATAAACTTCAGCGCTGACATTGGCATCACAGGAAAGAAAAGATGAGAAGCGGAGATTGGGCTGATTTACTCGGTGTACAACCTGAGAAGAATTTTTACAATCCTGGGGTCGGATGAGCTCAAAAAACGCATGCAATGTGTTTTTCAAATCATTTGCAATCTCAGAAGCTGAATAAAGGGGCTATGCAGGTAAATTTATTTTTCAATACCAGAGCCATCCCATGCGCATACCGGCATGAATAAATATTTTACATTTGGTTTTTGCACGGACTGGCGTTAGCTGATGAAGCATCATCAGCCAGACGCGAGCCTGCAGTTTTACCTTGGGCATAGGTCGCGACAATTTCAGATGGGCGTATAAATCTGCGATTGCAAATAATATTAAAACTACCATTACCAGCTCCATTGTATAATAGCATGAATAAACTTTTTTATATTTGCTATTGCACAGATAGACGTTGTACGTAATCGCAACGCCCCGGTTGAATGGCATAGCCAAAATCAAATTGTCAAGTAATGAAAAAAGTTTATTTATTTTTTTTAATTTTTCTCTTTTCAATACTTGCAGTAGCCCAGCAGCAATACACCTTTACCAATTACACCCAGGAACAGGGACTTCAATTTGGCACTATTCTTTGGATACAGAAAGACGCTGACGGTTTCCTTTGGCTCACAAGTGAAGAAGGAGTGACGAGGTTTGATGGTTACAACTTTAAAAATTTCACGCACAACCCTGATGACAGCACCAGCTTCCCGCAAAGAGGCGCCGGAAGGGTTTTTGTGAGCATTAACAACGAAATCTATTTTCAGAACTGGCCCGGAGTCTTCAAATACAATCCTCAAAGTTCATCATTCACTTCTCATTTTGCGGGAAACGATAATACCTGGCCTGAACTATCTTTCCGGCTGAGCAGCGATAAAGAGGCAACTTACTTGCTCACCCGCAAAAACGTAATCAGGGAGCATCATTCCAAATACGAATACTTTCCACTTCCTTTTGAATACAGGGATAATCTAGTAACCGCCAGTGATTCTTTGAACCGGGTGATGATGAGCGGAGGAGATAATGTTATTTATTTTTTTCAGGCAGGGGTAAAAAGGTTTGAAAAAATTATGTTGACAGACCGTTCCGGTCAGCCCGATTCATCGCTCCATACTTTAGCCTATATAAAAAGTCAAAGCAACTTTTTTGCTTTCAGCAGTAAACATATTTACAGGTTCAATAAGGAAACCAACTCGTTTGTTCCGGCTGCAGACCTTACGCAACTGAAGAAAACCCGGTTGGGTTTTGGTAATTGGGCTAATATAAAAGGCAACTTTCTATACCGCCCAACAAATGATGGCTGGCTTTATAAGCTGAACATGATGACTGGAGAAGAAAAATTTTTTCATCTGAACAAAAGAATAGCGGAAGAGGCGCGTATTGGAAAAGAGATTTCTGTTTCCTCTGATGCAATTGATGATAAGGGATGGCTGTGGATGTCATCATGGGGTATGGGATTGTTTCGTTTCAATACTGCTACCGATGAATGGGAACAATTTATTAATGAACCGGGAAACAGCAATAGCCTCCCTTCAAACGATGTGTATGGCTATACAATTGATAAAAACGGGGTAGTATGGGTTACCTGCGTTGGGCATGGATTGGTGAAAATGGAACCTGTTGTTCATGTTATGTCCAAAGCAAGGCCGTCAGGAAATAAAATCATTTCCTCGAGGGAGAATAAAAACATCAGATGTTTCTTAGAAACCGAAACCGGTTACCTGGTAGGAACATTGAATGGTCTATTCAATTTTGATGCTGCAAAAAATCAATTCAGCGAACTCACAAGAGGAGAAGGCGCTGTTAAAACCAGTTACGGCTCCGTTGGAAAAATTTTAAGAGATGGTTCGGGAAACATCTGGGTTGCTGAGTGGGGCTCAAGAATGACCATCATCCCGGCCTACGGACATGCATCAATCCCCAAAAGCAATAAATACATCTTTCATGAATTTTTATCAGACAATGTTTCAGGCAAATCCATTCACATTAATTTTCGCAGCCTGCTTTGCGATCGACAAAACACGATGTGGATAGCCACTTTGGAAGGAGGTTTATATACAGTTAATGTAAGTGAATTGAATTTTGACCATCCTGCCAAACTAAATCTCCATCCATTTCTGCACGATGAAAAAGATTCAACGACTATATCATCCAACAACGTCTTTTCTTTAGGCGAAGACGCTGACGGAAATATTTGGGTAGGCACTTCAAATGGATTGAATCGATATAATGCTGCAACCGGAAAATGGATCCATTATTTTAGCATCTTGGGTAATGAGAAAAGCTTACACGGAAATGAAGTACGCTCATTTGCTTTAGATAAAAAAGGAACGCTGTGGATTGGAACGAATGGAGGCGGGTTAAATCGTTATAACAATGCCTCAACTAATTTCACGCACTTCACCATGCAGAATGGCTTACCAAACGATGCCATCTTTTCTATCGTGTGCGCCAACAACGGCATGTTGTGGCTAGGCACCAACCGAGGCTTGTGCCGTTTTAACCCAAATGATTTTACATGCAAGAATTTTACTTTGAAAGATGGAATACAGAATTATGAATTCAACACGGGAGCAACACTGAAATTGAAAGACGGCACCCTGTTGATTGGCGGAGAAGATGGTTACAACATTATTAATCCTGATAAGGTTGACAATGCCAAAACTCTTCCTCCAAATGTTGTCATTTCATCCATCAAAGTTTTTGACCACGAAGTGCCACCCGGAGATAACTCCTTGCTATTAAAATATACAGAGAACAGCATCACATTTGAATTTGCAGCGCTTAGCTATTACAAAAATCAGTACAATCTTTATGCTTATAGACTGGAGCCTGTAGAAACGGACTGGATAAACAGTAGTACCAGAAGATTTGTAAGTTACTCCAATCTCAAACCGGGAGATTATATTTTTAAAGTGAAGGCGTGTAACAGTGATGGCGTATGGAATGAAACAGGAACACAGCTTTCCATCATCATCACTCCGCCCTGGTGGGAAACATGGTGGTTCCGTACAGTGCTTGTCATAATTATTATTTCCGGAGCAGCGTGGTACTTAAATTTCAGGACGGCATCGCTGCGCAAACAAAAATTGGTTTTAGAAAGAACTGTGCATCAGCGCACCTCTGATTTGCTTGAACAAAAAGAAATTGCAGAACAGGAAAGAAAACGTGCTGAACAAAGTGAAAAATTCAAGCAGCAGTTTCTCGCCAATATGAGCCATGAAATCCGCACCCCGATGAATGCCGTAATGGGGATGACTTCACTTGTTCTTGATTCACCATTAAACCCCAAGCAAAGGAAATATCTCACGGGAGTAAAAAAAGCATCAGACAATTTACTTCACATCATCAATGATATATTAGACATTTCAAAAATTGAAGCCGGAAAAATTGAATTGGAACAAATTGATTTTTCTGTTAGTGATGTGATTGAGCAAGTTTGTGATACACTCAAACACAAAGCAGATGAAAAAGGAATTGAACTGATTACAGATGTTGAACAAACTGTTCCCGAAGTTGTAGTTGGCGACCCGGTTCGGTTAAACCAGGTGCTGATGAACCTTGCTGGAAATGCAATCAAGTTTACGGAGAAAGGAAGTGTGCAGATAGTAGTAGGCAATAGGCAACTGACAAATAAAAAAAACAATGAGCATAAATTGCCAATTGCCGATTGCCAATTGAATTTTTCTGTTATTGATACCGGTATCGGAATACCAAAAGATAAATTAGAAAATGTATTCGAAAGTTTTTCGCAGGCACATTCATCCGATACAAGACTTTTTGGTGGTACGGGGTTGGGATTATCCATCAGTAAACAATTGGTTGAACTGATGGGCGGAAAAATTTCTATCGAAAGTGAAGAAGGAAGCGGCAGCACATTTTCATTCTCGTTGCAGATGCCAATCGGCTCAAAAGAAAAATTACTTGAACAAAAATCAACAGAGCAAATTGATGAAAGTATTCTCAACGGGTTAAATATTCTTTTAGTAGATGATAACAGCGACAACAGAATTGTTGCACGCGATACCCTCGAATCAAAAGCAGAAGTAAAAATTACAGAAGCAACAAATGGAAAAGAAGCATTGGAAAAATTATCACAAGCAGATTTTGATATCGTGTTGATGGATGTACAAATGCCCTTGATGGATGGTTATGAAGCCACACGGCAAATCAGAAAGCTTTTATCGCCTAAAAACAAAGTTCCTGTAATTGCATTAACAGCAAGTGTGATAAGAAGTGATTTGGATAAATGCCGCGCAGCCGGAATGAATGATTATGTTCCCAAACCGTTTAAAACAAATCAGTTAATTTCATCAATTGCTAAACTCACCGGAAGGGAAATAAAATACAGGATCAAGGACAATGGACAACAAACGATGGTCAAGGAGCAATCGTCAATGGTCAATCCTGATGGACCGGGACAAACTGGTCATCCCGATCCCGATAGCTATCCGGACGATCCGGACTATCGTGAGTCAATAGTTGATTTGTCCTACCTCGAAGAATTCTGCATAGGCGATAAAGTCCGTATGAGGAAATACACAAATATCTTTCTTGAAAGTACGCCGGTTTTGGTGGAGAAACTAAATGCAGGGTTAATCGAAAATAATTTTCTGAAAATTGCAAACCAGATTCATGGCTTCAAAACAAAATGGATAATGATGGGTATGAATGGAGCAAATGAAATTGCAACAAAAATAGAATTGGATTGCAGGAAGGAACTTGCCGATTATTCTTCGATAAAAAAAGAGACGGCAATGCTTATAAATATTATTTCACAAGCAATCAATGAAATAAAGAAAGTTTAAAAAATACTTTAGCTTTACAACCTTAATCAACTATCTATCTATCTATGGATTACACAAAACCAAAAAATATTTTTATTGTAGATGATGATGTCATGCTTACGGAATCTTTAAGCGACTACCTGACAAGAACAGTTTCGCATAAAGTAAGTGTTTTCGCCACAGGAGAAGATTGCCTAAAACATTTAGATGAATCACCCGACATTGTGATACTTGATTATTTTTTAAACACAGTTCAGGAAGATGCAGCCAACGGAATGGAGATTTTACAAACCATAAAAAAGAATTACCCGAAAGTTCATGTCATCATGCTTTCCAGTCAGGAGCGTTATGCTGTTGCCATGCAAACTATTCAGAAAGGGGCGGATCAATATGTGGTTAAAGATAAAGATGCGTTTAAAAAAATTGCTGACATGCTTAATTCCATATGATTTTTTGTTGCTTTAACCAAATCGAATAAAACACACCATGTGACGAACACCACCGCTGCACACAATAAAGCAGCGTAGTCTTAAACGTTTGTTGAGGCTCACTCCAATGCAAAAACGTTTTTCGCTGATGATCTACTCCCTATTGACTGACCCGGAATTAGAGTCGTCTACAAACCTCCTTTTTATATGGGAAAAGTAAAGTGGTTTTTGGATTTCGAAGAAAATGAACGACCTCACAGCAAGCTGCGAAGTATCTAGAGAAATTCTCCGAGCCTTCTTCGCCATAGTAGCATTCGCTGCGACGGCTGAAAGCCCCTACCCTCTTTCGCCAAGGTTACGGAGGGTTCTCCTAGCCTTGCCAACTCCGCCGAAGCAGTTTCTCCGGCTGCGAAGGACGGGCAATTTCGTAGAATGCTACGAGGTATTCGGCGAAGGAGAATAAAAAAACTCCAAAACCATCTGTTTGAGGTGAGAAAGTTATTGAAAAGAGCAATGAGCTATGTTTGTGAGTGAAAATGTTGTTCCCCTGATAGGTAGGCTCAATTTTCCCTCTTTCACTCTAGTACCCTTATCTTTACGTAGTGAAACCCATTATAAAAAATCTGTTTATTCCAACACAACCTTCACAACCAATTTATCATCTTTATATAAAAGACCGGCAATTTGTCTGAAGAAAGGGAAGATATTCTTATAAAGAAGTGCATTGAATGGGATAGGCAAGCCCAGAATGCGCTCTATAAAAAATATTGTGCGAAAATGTTTGCGGTGTGTTTTCAATATTCAAAAAACCGGGAGGAAGCAGAAGATACTTTCCACGAAGGATTTATGAAAGTATTTGAAAACTTAAAAAATTTTTCAAATGCCGGTTCATTGGAGGGATACATTAGAAGAATAATGGTGAACCTCGCAATTGAAAAATACAGAAAAAGTTCCCGTTTGTTTTTAATTGTAAATATCGATGACAATAAAGAATTTCTAAACCACTATTCCACTGACGATATCCTTAGCCAGATTGAAGCAGATGACTTGATGCAGCTAATTCAAAATTTACCTCCTGCATATAAAATAGTTTTTAACTTGTATGTACTGGAAGGATTAAAGCATAAAGAAATAGCAGAGCAACTGGGAATAACAGAAGGAACCTCTAAATCTAATTTATACGAAGCGAAAGCAATATTGCAAAAAAAAATAAATCAAAACAACGGTGTATTAGAATTAACCGGCAGACAACATGGACGATAACAAAGACATAGAAAAAGTATCCCGCACTGTCTTCGATAATCTCAAGATGACTGCTCCCGATAATGCCTGGGAGAAACTTGATGCTGATTTAAACAAAAAACAGGCAGTAGTTTACAAGCAACGGGCAAACCGCTTTAAACTACTGTCTATTGCGCTGCTATTTATAATTTTCTCCTTTGTAACATGGCAGTATTTAGTACCATCTTCTACTTCAACTAAATTAGCGAAAGTAAGTCCAGAAGTAAATGCAATCAGCAACGAATCATTTTCAAATACTATTGAAACAGGAAATATCTCTACTTCAAATCTTCCTGATGCTGATTTAAAAGTTTCAAAAAATAAAAAAGAGTCCATTGCCAATAGGGAAAAATACCGTAATCAGAAATTAAATAAATCACAAAACCCGCAGTCGGCGATTGAAGTTAAACCAATTGAAAAGCGGGGAATAAAAAAAATGATTCGGAGTGAAAAACAAGATTTTGCGGACGCATCTCTAAATTTACCCACTGGCAGGAATGAAATTAGCACCAAACCAAATTCCACAAATAAAAATTCATCCTTAAGTGAATTTGAAAATGTCACCTTCGACTCAACTAAAACTATTGTAACCCAACAAAATATCTTAACAACAAATATCCCCGATAGCGGCTTGCCGACAATAGAAGATTCAAATAAATCAGAACCACCTTATTTTGTCAGTAAAGATTCACTATTGAAGAATGACCTGGTTTCAAAATCCCGTCTATCATTGGCTGTTTTTTATTCACCAAATCAATCCTGGTGTAATTTAAAAGACAATACCAATGACCATTTTGATGATGTTGCCATGTACAACAATATGGAAAGTTCAAAATTCTCATTTACCACAGGGCTTAATTTAAAATATGATTTAAGTAATAAATGGAGTTTATTGACCGGTGCGGCATACTCAACCATTGCCAAGTCAATAACAATTCAAACCATGTATGCAGAAGCAAATGCAGACAATGAAATGCATTTTCAATACCCTACTTCAAACGGAATAATCGAAATGCCTTTTGATGATACGCACCCAAACTTGCATCCCGGAGATAGTGTTAATGTAAAAGCAGTTTGCAACCAGTCCTTAAAATTCATCAATGTACCTTTGATGTTAAGATTTCAACTGTCAAAGAAAAAAATTACAGGATACCTGAACGCTGGATTGTCAGCAAACTTTATTATTCAGGAAAAAGCAAAAATAAACATGAACAATTCCGAAACCACAATCATTAATCACGTGAATGGTTTAAAAAAAATGAACTATGGCTTTCTTTTCGGTGCGGGAGTTCAATATAATATTTATGATGATTTAGGGGTTTTTATTGAACCCATGTTGAGAGGTTCGTTCACCTCGATTACGCAAAACACCAATGTAAATTCTTATCCCTACTCAATAGGATTGAACCTTGGTATTTCTCTGCATTTTTAAAATGCATTAATGAACGGTTTGGTTTGATGTTGAATAAATGCACTGGCTTTTTATTCCCTTTCTAAAATAATTTTTTCTAAACACAACCATCACCATCTGCTTTTCATCTATTCTAACACAAGCCCATAATTGATTTTTTAAACAAGGCGATATCAATTCTGGGTTTGCAGAATGAACAGACGTATTTAAAATCAAATTTAAAATCAAAAAAATGCAAACAAAAAATCAATTAACAGGAATAATTGCTGTGGCTCTTATCCTTACATTTTCAGCATGTCAAAAAGAAGGCGATTTCACAAACCCCGGTACATCGGCCTCAACATCCACCAATGATTTGATTTCCGAAAATGGAACAAATCCTGATGAAGCCGTATTTACCCAAGATGCATCAGCCCGTCATGGTCAAAACAGGGGCTATGTTTACACCGAAAGCAATGATGCTGCACAAAACGTAATTTACGTTTACGCACAAAATGCAAACGGTACACTTACCGCTGACGGTACAACACCGTCAGGTGGAACAGGAACAGGTGCAGGACTTGGTTCTCAAGGCGCGTTGGTTTTAGATGCAAATCACCAGTGGTTATTCGCAGTTAATGCAGGAAGCAATTCAATTTCATCCTTTGAAGTTCATAACGATGGCAGTTTGACTCTTGCCCACACTGCAGGCACATCTGGAACAAGCCCTATAAGCATTGGTCTTCATAATAATCTTCTGTACGTTGTCAATGCCGGCAGCGATAATATTGCAGGTTTTACCCTTGGTGCAGGTGGCAGTTTAACGCCAATCAACGGCTCAAATCAATCACTTAGTGCAACCGGCGCAGGTGCAGCACAAATTTCATTTTCTCCAAACGGCAATTACTTATTTGTAACAGAAAAAGCAACCAACATGATCACAACTTTTCATGTTAACGGAAATGGCGTTGCAGGTGCAGGAACATCAGCAGCATCTGTAGGACAAACACCATTCGGATTTGAATTTGCACGTAACAACTACATGGTAGTTTCTAACGCAGCTGGAGGCGCAGCCGGTGCAGGTTCCGCAACTTCATATTCAGGAGTTAATGCCGGAAACTTAAATGATATTAACGGCGCAGTTGCTGATAATCAGGCAGCGCCATGTTGGATTGCAGTAACGGCATTTGGACGTTTTGCATTCGCAACCAATACAGCAAGCGACAATATTTCTTCTTATTATGTAGCTCCCAATGGTGCATTACATTTAATTCATGCTGCAATAATCAGTGGCGATGCGCCGATAGACATGGTAATTTCAGGAAATAATTTTCATGCTTACACACTTTGTGCAGCAGGACATACCATACAGGAATATAACCGTACAATACTTGGCGGTTTAAATTCTATTGGTGCTGTTACGAATGTCCCAGAACATGCAGCTGGTTTAGCAACATTCTAAATTCAAAATCATTACACAGTTTTTCTCTAAAGTGAAATTTCACTTTAGAGAAAATCTTTTTTACACCAACCAATTTACTTTCTTACCTTACCCTATTAAAATAGCTGCAAAATTTTCTTAACCCTTCAATTTCATTAAATTTTACAAACAAGTTAAGCAACTAAAAATGAAAATAGCATTCTCATTATCATGTTTCACAATTCTACTTTCTTATCAAATTGCGTTTTCACAAGTAGCGAAAAAAACAATTGTAGAACATTTCACAAACACCAATTGCAGCGTTTGTGCTTCCAGAAATCCGGGCTTCTACACCAACCTGAATGCCCAAACCAATGTATTGCATTTAGCAATTCATCCAAGTGCGCCTTATGCCAGCTGTTTACTCTATCAGCAAAACGCAACAGAAAATGATGCACGTACCAATTATTACGGAGTATATGGAAGCACACCTCGTTTAATAATAAACGGAACTGTAATTTCTGCCGGTGCAGATTATTCAAGCAATGCAATTTTTACTCCTTACATCGGATTAACTTCGCCTGCTAGCATTCGTATCGTTCAGGAAAAATTTTCAACCGACTCTATCCGTTCAACCATTATTATAAAAACTGAAGCTACAAATACCTTAGGAGCATTATCACTTTTTGTTGCTCTGGCAGAAGATACTGTTTTCTATTTAGGCGGAAATGGGGAGTCATTACACTTCGATGTTTTCCGAAAATCATTATCGAATACAATCGGAGACGCAGTTACATTATCATCAACAGTTGGCGATTCTGCAGTATTTATATTCACTTCACTGTCAAATCCTGTTTGGAATTTTTCAAGAATATTCACGATGGCAATTTTACAGGAGGCGAATTCAAAAAATCTAGTGCAGGCGGAAGCAGTTTCCGCATCATCAGGAGTTGTTACAACAGGCATCAGCAATAACAGCAAGCAGTCAAATACAATCATATTTCCGAACCCTGCAGATAAATATATTACAATTCAACCAGGTGAGTCCAAATCTGCAACAGTGTCAATAACCACTTTTGAAGGGAAATTAGTAATGCAAAATATTATATCCCAAACTGATAATCGAATTGATATTTCAGCTTTACCAAAAGCAACTTATTTTTTAACTGTCAATACAGCTAAAGGCGAATACACTCAAAAAATTACCAAACAATAAATAATTAATTAATTAAATTTTACAAATAATTACAAATTAATATAAAAATGAAAAAGATTCTCTTAACAGCAGTTGCAACTTTGTTTATTGCTGGTGTGTACGCCCAATCATCAACTTCAAAAATGGATGATAACAAAATGGAAAACAAAATGCAGGATGACAAAATGGATGGAAAGAAAATGGAAATGAAAGATGGAGTCATGATGATGGACGACAAAGCAATGTTGTGCAGTAAAAACAAATGCACTCCGCTTACAAAGTCCTATTCTTATTCTGACGGTTGCAAAGTTTCATCTGACGGCACAATTACCAAACCCGACGGCTCTGCAATGAAATTGACTAATGGCAGCATGATTGACAAAAATGGAATAGTAACTATGATTCCTCATGGACAGAAAGGACATGTTTGCAGCGAGAATTGTCCAATGCATAGTAAAATGTAATTCAAAATTAATTTTTAAAGGCTAGATTTTCAAAAGAGGGGCGCAGGAAATAACGCCACCTCTTTTGAATTTAAATAATTCCTGACGATTAATTTGAAAATGTTATCTTAAATTAAATATTCATCATGCATAAATATCTATCAATCACAACGATCCTCCTACTTTTAATTGCAGTCAGCCAGTCCTGCAAAAAAAAAGATGAAACAAACCCTGCAAATGACACAGAATTATTTGCCTTAGTCGGACAAAGCGGATATACTTATTACAATGGCACGCCAGGCATCACAGCAGGTGTAGGAAACAGTCCGCACGGATTTGAAAGAGTTCGTTTCAATGCGACAGCTCAAGCAGCATTAGATACGACTGGAAAACTTCCTGCCGGAAATTCATTCCCGGCAGGTTCAGTAATCGTTAAAGAAATTTACACATCCGCTACAGGTTCGATCAATTTATATGCAGTAATGAAAAAAGACCCATCATCATCCGTTTCAGGCAGCGGATATCTGTGGGCGGAATTTAAACCCGATGGTACTGCATCATTCAGCACTGGAAAAAAAGGTGACGGCTGCATTTCATGTCATTCCGGTTCAGCAAATCGTGATTTGGCGAGGACTTTTGATTTGCATTGACCCTTGCCAGCAAATTTACATAATAAAACAGGACGTTGAAAGTATTCATTGAAATGTTTGTATTAAAGAATTTACATTTGCTTTATGCAAACAAAACTCATCAACAACTTTCCTTTTATCTCATATAGAAATAAATCATATGATGTTATTGAAATGAAAGCCCGCAGCCAACAGTTCTTTGAATGGATGAATACACGAAGAACGGTTCGGGACTTTTCTGATAAACACATCCCCGAAAATATAATTGAAAATATAATTCGCTCTGCTTCAACAGCACCATCAGGAGCACACAAACAACCATGGACCTTTTGCGTAGTAAAAAGCCTTGAAATAAAAAAACAAATCCGCGTTGCTGCCGAACAGGAAGAAAAAGAAAGTTACCAAAACAGAATGACCGATGAATGGTTGAAAGATTTACAGCCCCTGGGAACAGATTGGCGCAAACCGTTTTTAGAAATTGCCCCCTATCTCATTATAGTATTTAAAAGAAGTTATGAATTGGAAAATGAGAACCACAAACATCAGAATTATTATGTTTCTGAAAGCTGCGGCATTGCTTGTGGCTTTTTACTTGCCGCCATTCATAATGCAGGATTAATTGCTTTAACGCACACGCCAAGCCCAATGAATTTTCTTTCAAAAATTTTAGACCGCCCGGAAAACGAAAAACCCTATTTACTCATTCCTGTTGGTTACGCTGCCGAGGAATGTTGGGTGCCTGATTTAAAAAGAAAAAATATCTCTGAACTATGTATGTGGATCTAATTAAATTCCAAATTTGAATGCTTAATTCTAATGAGATTAAAATACCAACTTTTCTTTATCTTTTATACGTTTTCGCTTTTACAAGCAAACGCTCAGATCAATTTTATAAAAAGTTATGGTGGAAACGATACCGAATACGGGTATGATGTTGCCATTAATCCTCAGGGAGGCTATTTTATTTGTGGCGAAACATTAACACCCGCCTTTACTTTTTGGAGTTGTGAAAATTATTTAATATCAACGGATTTAAACGGAACGCTTTCCACATCATTTTCGACAGGAGGTAACACCGGATGCGATTATCAAACCTGCATGCGTGCGCTGCCCGACAGTGGTTACATCATTGCAGGAAACACATTAAGCTACGGACTTGCTGAAAATGATTTTCAAATTATTCGTTTCAATAAATACAATTCAATTGTTTGGAGCAAACGGCTTGGAGGCATTGATTCTGATAATGCTTATGGAATCGCATTAACCCATGACGGAGGTTTTGCCATTGCAGGATTTTATTCCATCGGATGCTGCAATGCTCAATTCTATGTTGCCAAACTCGATGCAAACGGAAACTTAGTGTGGACTTGTATTTTCGGAGGCGCAGGTTTTGAAAGATTAAATTCCATTGAGCGCACAACTGATAATGGCTTTATTGTTTGCGGACAAGGAGGAGGACCACCCGCTCCGGTAATTGCAAAAATTTCTGTTAACGGAGCGCTTCAATGGCAAACTATATTGCAAGGCTCCACAACTGATCAGCCAAATCATGCCATTCAAACATCAGATGGAAATTATGCAGTTGCAGGATATTCATATAGCTATTCATCAGGTAGTGCAGATATAATGTTGTGCAAATTAGATTCAGCAGGTGGGCTGATGTGGTATAATACCTTTGGCAATTCTGTTTACAATGACGCAGTCGATTTAACTGAAACACCGGATTCAGGAATTGTAATTGCGGGAAATTCCTGGAACGGCTTTTCCGTGAATGACAATGTGGTAGTTATGAAAACAGACAAGAACGGAAACCTGATCTATGCACACGAATACGGAAAATCAACCTGGCTTGAAGATGCAAGAGCGATGGATGTTGCACCCGATGAAGGATTTGTAATTACAGGACAAACCTTCGGATGCCCCTCTACCAATTACGAAGTTCTCCTTTTAAAAACCCTTCCTGACGGAACATGTCCGACATGCGACAGCAATACCATTTCCTTTTCAACAACTATCGGAACACCCACAGTAATTGTGGGTAACACAATATCAACAACGGGCGGAACAGTAAATACCATTGCGCCTTTGTTTCAATATGATGCAAGCAACATGACATTATGCTCCGGCCTTCCAACTGCATTGCCAATTGAACTTGTTTCTTTTTACGGCAAAGCTACAGGAACACAAAACCTTTTGAATTGGACGACAACATCGGAATTAAACAACAATTATTTTTCTTTGCAACGCAGCCGTAACGGAAACAATTTTGAAACAATTGCAACAATAAACGGGGCAGGCAACAGCACACAAACAGCAACATATACTTTTACCGACACAAAACCTTTTATTGGAATAAATTATTACCAACTGAACCAAACCGATTACAATGGCGAAACAACAAATTCCAAAATAATTGCGCTACAGAATCCGACCGATAAATATATCCAACTCATCATCTCACCCAATCCAGCTAATAATTTTATCAATGTGTTTTATCAGGGTGCGAATGAGAAAGATGAAGTTAAAATCATTGACATATTTGGCGAAACAATAATTAACACAAACAACAAAAGCAATATTGATATTTCAGCCTTACCTAATGGAATTTATTTTGTGAATGCAATCACCATTAACGGATACGCTTACAATCAAAAATTAATTATTGAAAAATGATCTTATTTTAGACTAATATACGTTCTCCGGCTTTTTTGCTTCAAAATATTATCAATTACCTACTCAAATTAATTTTGGCATTCCTTTCCTCTTCGAAAAAAAACAGAAAAGAAAGTCGCGCTTCTCATTTCCATCTCTCCAATGAAATATCGGAGATGATTTTCACTGCAATCGCTAATGCAAATCCCATTTCCAATTGAACTTTATTATGTCTATTGGAGTTTATTATTTCATTGAACTATATTTGCGATTCAATGCAAATACAATTTAGAAAGATCCGGACTATACATACCCCGTATTATGTAAATTGACATCTGTTATAAATCAATAACTATTAAATATGTTGTGCATTAACTGCTAAACTATAACAATGATCAAAATTATTAAAGCAACTGAAAAAGATTTCAGCGACATTGTAGCCATAGGGAAAATCACAGTGGAAGAAGCTCATAGAGACAGTTGCACCGCGGAAGAGATGAATCAGTTTCTTGAAAATAATTATACTGATGATGCAATCAAAAATGAGCTTAGTGACATTAATAACATCTACCACATAATTTATTTCAATGAACAAAGGGCCGGATTCTCAAAAATTATTTTTAATTGCAGCCATCCAAACATTCAACCCAAAAATGTAACCAAGCTGGACCGTATATATCTGCTTAAGGAATATCACAATTTAAAATTAGGCTATGAACTATTAAAATTTATTACGGGGGACACTAAATAGTAGCATATTTTCTTAAGCAGCATATTTTAC
>JBDTTM010000022.1:0-20779 GCA_039930605.1 Bacteroidota bacterium | reverse complement strand
GTTGTGAACCTTGTGGGCAAAGGTGTAAATAAAGGTAGCGGAGTGGTGCGGCTTGCCCAGGAGGGTTCTGTCGGCGTTTACATTTTTGCAATGGTGGTCGGTGTTATTTTAATGTTAGTGGCTAATTTATTTTAAGAAATGAGAGCCGCAGATTCGAAGGTTTTTTATCCTTGGTTTATAATCTGCGAATCTGTGGCTGTGTTTTAATATGCTAAGTGTACTGATCTTTTTTCCATTTGTTGCTGCACTGGCAACCTTGCTTGCGAAAGAAAACGCAAAGCATGTTGCTTTGGGTGCTGCAATCATTGAGTTTGCACTTAGTGTGTGGATGGTCATGCAGTTTAATCCACAAGGCGGAACGCAGTTCGTTGTTGACTATTGGTGGGTTCCTGCCCTTGGCATCAGCTTCAAAGTTGGAATTGATGGCATCAGCATGTTAATGGTGCTCCTTACAACTTTCCTGGTACCGGTAATTATCCTTTCTACGTTCTCAAATATTTCGGCACGGATCTCACGCCTACCCATATTTTATGCACTCGTCTTATTGATGCAAATGGCACTCATCGGAGTCTTCGTTGCACTTGATGGATTCCTGTTTTATATTTTCTGGGAGCTTGCCCTCATTCCGATTTACCTTATCTGCCTGATGTGGGGCGGCAAGGACAGGTTACGGATCACACTGAAATTTTTTATCTACACATTATCCGGAAGCCTGCTGATGCTTGTCGGGTTGATATACCTTTATCTTCAAACACCGGGCGTTCATACATTCGATCTCCAGGCTTTTTACAAATTACATCTCCCGGCCTCTGAGCAGGGATATATATTCTGGGCATTCTTCGCGGCATTTGCAATCAAGATGCCCGTGTTTCCATTTCATACCTGGCAGCCTGATACATATACCGATGCTCCAACACCCGGAACCATGCTGCTTTCAGGCATCATGCTGAAAATGGGAATTTATGGAGTGATCCGGTGGTTGCTTCCCGTGGTGCCTCTCGGTGTAAATGAATGGGGCACAACAGCAATTGTATTGTCCGTGATCGGTGTAGTATATGCATCCTGTATTGCACTCGTACAAAAAGATTTTAAACGGCTCATCGCATATTCAAGTATTGCACACGTGGGATTAATCGCTGCAGGAATTTTTTCCCTGAATATCCAGGGATTACAGGGTGGGATGATCCAGATGCTTAGTCACGGTATTAATGTAGTCGGTATGTTTTATATCGCTGATATCCTGATGACCCGGATGAATACGCGTAACCTGGATGAACTCGGCGGTATCAGAAATGTGGCTCCGGCATTTGCAACTTACTTCGTAATCATACTTCTTGCTACAGTGGCATTGCCACTTACCAACGGTTTCATCGGGGAGTTTTTACTCATCAATGGATTGTACCAATACAATGCATGGATGGCTGCTGTTGCAGGATTGACCATTATTTTAGGCGCAGTTTACATGCTGGTGGCTTATAAGAAAATTGCTTTGGGTGAGACAAACAAACTCACAGAAACATTTAATGATCTCACCATGCAGGAAAAATCAGTTTTGATTCCATTGGTGGTTATGATTTTTGCAATCGGTATTTATCCGAAACCGTTGCTGGATATTGCAGAACCAAGTGTAAAAAATTTGCTGGACATCATTCATGGCACAATCGTAAAATGACAACATTAATCATACTGTCCGCGCTTGGTCTTGTCACCTTGTTCTCTGAAATTATCGGGTACAAAAAAATCCTGCTGCCACTCACTTTTATAGGTCTTGCTGCTGCCCTTATTGCAGGAGTGATGGATTGGAATACCTCTAAACATTATCTCAATGAGATGATGATCGTAGATAATTATTCCATTGCTTTTACTGTACTCATGATAGCGATTACCATCATATGGTTTATTCTGTCACCCGATTTTTTTCATGAACCGGCTTCGCGTGTAGATCATTTCGCGCTCATTATTTTTGCTTTGATCGGTGCTCAACTAATGACCTCATTCGGGAATATGATCATGCTCTTCCTGGCAATTGAAATTCTTTCCATTCCAATGTTCATACTTGCCGGAAGTAACAAAAGCAGCCTGGCATCCAATGAGGCTGCATTGAAATATTTTCTAATGGGGGCATTCGCAACCGGCTTTCTCCTTTTCGGCATCGCATTGCTTTATGGTGAAACAGGTTCTTTTAACCTGCAAAGTATTTCCATTGCAATGAGCAATCAGTCCGGCGGTGCAAGTATTATGGTAGTAGCAGGTGTATTGCTGATACTCATCGGACTGTCATTCAAAGTTTCTGCGGTACCGTTTCACTTCTGGGCACCGGATGTGTACACCGGTTCTCCAACAGTAGTTACTGCTTACATGAGCACCGTAGTTAAAACCGCTGCCTTCGCCGGATTTTTCCGTTTGTTCTTTACGTGTTTCAGTGTTTCATCGGCAGTATGGATCAATACGATCTGGATACTTTCCGCACTAACCATCATCGTTGGAAATATCACTGCAGTATACCAGGTAAACTTCAAGCGGATGCTGGCATATTCAAGCATTGCTCATGCCGGCTATATGCTGATGGCGATCCTGGCTCTGAACAACTATGCACAGCAATCAATTTTGTTTTATGGCATTGCATATTCCATTTCTTCTATCACAGCCTTCGGAGTGCTGCTGGCAGTAAGTCACACTACAAAAAATGATTCCATCACATCCTTCAATGGATTGGCGAAGAAAAATCCGCTCCTTGCATTTATCACAATCCTGGCAATGCTTTCATTAGCCGGAATTCCCCCAATGGCCGGCTTTTTTGCCAAATATTACATCTTTACGGCAGCGCTGCAACAGCATTATTACTGGCTGGTTATCATTGCAGTAGCGGGATCTTTAACCGGCGTATACTATTATTTTAAGGTTATTATAGCGATGTTCAGAACCGAAACTGAAAGCGCTGAAATCCCGATGACTTTTCCTTTTAAGACTGCACTTCTGTTCATTTCAATAGTAGCGCTTGTGTTGGGACTCATGCCCCAATGGGTAGCCGGACTCCTGTAGTTCAACCGTTCCCTTCCCTTTTTATTTGACTTTTTCTGAGGATTCAAATAAAATTGTTTTCCAAAAAATAAATTCTACTTTTGATGTCCTTTTCCAAACTCACAATCAAACTCTTATGAAAAAACCATTACTTAAACTATTTCTGTTTGCGTTATCCTTTGTCCTTTTCGCAAGCACACTAAGCGCCCAAACCACTTACAACATGTGCTCGGGCGGAACCTTTGCAACAATCACGGACTCGACCGGAACACTTTATGATTCGGGTGGTCCCAATGGCATGTACCAGATTAGTGAAGACTGTTCCCTTTTGGTAGCTCCCCCTTGTGCCTTGAGCATCACTCTCTCATTCTCTGCATTCGATACCGAGAGCGGATTCGATTATTTTTATGTTTACGATGGACAAACTACTGCCGCTCCTCTTATATTGACAGGTAATGGCGCAATTATTCCGGGTCCTGTAACCTGTACATCTGGCTACATGCTTATTGTATGGCATTCGGATGGTTCTGTTATTTATAATGGTTATGATGCAACATGGCATTCAACTATCGCTTCTTCAGCGCCACCGATTGCCAGTTTTAATACAAGCGATACAAATCCACCACTCGGTTCATCAGTTACTTTTACTGATCAGAGCCAGGGAACTCCCAACGGTTGGATCTGGGATTTCGGAGATGGAGATACAGCACATATTCAAAACGCTACTCATACATACAGCACATCAGGTACTTATTATGTAAAGCTTTATGCATTTACGTGCAATGCATCCGACACTGCTTATGATACAATTGTAGTACAGCCGGCACCTATTGCCGTGTTGACTCCTGATTCACTGTCAGCAAACCTGGCTTGCGGAGATTCAATTACTTTCCAGTTGACGATGAACAATACCGGAACAGGGGATCTTGTATATAATACGAGCGGCTCAACTAACTCACAGGTGCGAATGCTTGCACTTACCTATGGTGTGGATGTGTTTTCTGAATATCCGTCCACACTTGCGGCAATCAACTCATACTTCACCAACTATGTTCTTACGGATACAAATACAACCAATCCGGCTGCGGTTTCCAATCTCCTTGTTGGAAATAATGTCCTCCTGCTTCCGGAAGTTGAAAGCGGAGTTCCCAGTGTTTATAACAGCTGGGCTTATGCTATAAATAATTTCCTGCTCACAGGTGGAACGGTGATTCAATGCGGTGCAAGTAATGCCACGGATACATGCATCTCGACAACGGGCTTATGGCAAAGCACAGGTTACAATGTTGTTGATGTTGGCCTTGGTGGACTCAACTCGGTGAATGTAGACAGTGTCACTCCACTTACAACCGGACTTTCTGGTTCATCATTCCTGGCTCCTACAGCTTGCTGGGTTAACCAATGGGGAAACAGCGACAAACGTACTGTCGTTGACTACCAGGGACATGATGTTGTTTCATACCGGAATGTTGGAGGCGGAAAAGCAATCTTTATCGCTTTTGATTATTATGGAACAAATGATGACACCAAGAGAATTATTGCAAATGCAGTTCAGTGGGGAGGTCAATCAGGATTACCATCCTGGATTACTGTTGACCAGACTGCCGGAACGGTTACTCCTGGAGGATCTTCAATTCTGAATGTTACTTTCCATGCATCCAGCTTGCCTTCCGGAACTTATTACGGAATTCTTGGAATCAATACAAATGACCCTAACAATCCTTACATCGCGGTATCATGTACGCTGACTGTAACAGGCGGGCCAATCGTGACTCTTTCTGATTCATGTGTTGATTTCGGAACGATCCTGGAAAATACAACTTTACAACAAACGTTTACACTGTTTAACAGCGGTTGCGATTCTTTGGTTGTGACTGGTATAACTGCAAGTTTGCCTGAATATACAGTCACCAATGTGCCCGCCCTTCTTTTACCGGGTGCTTCTACACAAGTAACTGTAACGTTCAGTCCCCTTGCTGTTGGCGTTTACAATGGCAGCATTACAATTCAAAACAATGCAGGTGACACAACCTTCTGCCTGAATGGCTCTGCAGGTCCGGCTCCTGTCATAAATACAGTTGCAAGCGTGAGTAACCAGATCCTTTCATGTACCGGAACAACGACTTCGAATTTCTCCATTGGAAATACGGGTGGAAGTGATCTCAACTATACCATTACAGGTATTCCGTCCTGGGCGCAGCTATCGTCAACGACAGGCACAGTGATAGCAGCAGGTTCTACTTCAATAACAGTTACATTTAATGCTACGGGATTGAATGATGGCACTTACAATGCAACTCTTGTTGTAACCACAAATGATCCGGTAACACCAACAGTTTCAATTGCCCTCAGCCTTACTGTAGATGGAGATCCGCAGGTTGCAGTGTCATTGACATGTGTAAACTTCACGGCAATTTTCGAAGGAGCAACTTCACAACTTACATTCTCAATTTCGAATACAGGATGCGATACACTCGATGTCACAGGACTTGTTTCAAGCTTACCGGAATATACCACCAGTGCTGCTCCGGGTAACATTCTTCCGGGCGGTTCAGCAATAATCACCGTTACATTCCATCCGCTGATTGCCGGAAATTATAGCGGTACTTTGCTCATTCAGAACTCTGACGTAGACACAACAATCTGCCTCACAGGTGACGGTCTCGTAGCTCCGCATATCAATCCGAATACAACCTTCTCTGTTTCGCAAAACGTACCGGCATGTAACGGAACTGATTCCACTACATTCTCAATAGACAATACCGGCGGAAGTGATCTGAACTTCACCATCACCGGTGTTCCTATATGGGCTTCGCTTTCTTCTTTAGGAGGAACGGTTACTGCAGGAGGTTCACAAATCATTACAGCGGTAATGAATTCCGGCATCCTTGCCGGAGGAACACAAACAGCAAACCTGACTGTTTCTTCAAATGATCCTGTTGCCCCAAGCGTAACCTGTAACCTAAGCATGCAGGTTGGTACCAATCCATGCTTTAGTGCATCTGGTGTTATTGATGCATGTACCGGAATCGGAACATTCACCTCAACTGTTGTCGTGAATCCTCCGGGAACATGGTTCTGGGATTTTGGCGATGGTGGTACATCAACTGATCCAAACCCGATTCACCAGTTTAGCGCAGCCGCAGGAACACAGATCAATGTGATGCTTATTGGTTGTGTTGGTGTTGAGTGCGATACACAGTATGTAACTTTAATTATGCCTTTGGTAACAGGTCCGGCTGCTGCCGCATGTTTGCCGCAAACCACTGATCCGGGTACAGGAGGTAGTCTGGGAATTGGAATAGTCAATTTTGTACTTGCTTCTATCAGCAATACCAGTCAGAATGCTGCTGCGAATTACCAGAACTTTACCTGCTCAGATACAACTACACTCACTTGCGGCATGTCTTATATATGGACGGCTACTACCGGTCAGACCTATGAAGAAACGGTTAAAGGATACCTTGATTTTAACAATGATGGTGCTTTCGACCAGGCTACCGAATTGATTTTTGAGGATTCAGCTATTGTATTTAACCACACCGGAACAACCATCACCATGCCTGCAATGCCTCCGGTGCTTGGAACTGCTTTAAGAATGCGCGTGGAAAGCGAGTATTCAGGAAATCCTGAGCCTGATGGATGCGCGAACCTGTTGTACGGTCAGTGTGAAGACTACACGGTGTTCATGCAATGTGTTGTTGGTATGGAAGGAATTATTTCAGCAAATACTTTGAATGTCTATCCAAACCCGTTTAGTAAAAATACAACCATTGAATACTCTTTGATTACTTCTCAAAAGGTTTCTGTGGAAGTCTTTAATGCAATGGGTGAAAAGATTCAAACATTTGCTTCAGGTGAAAACCAGGCTGCAGGTAAGCATTCATATAATTTCAGCGAAGCTGCTGCCGGAATCTATTTCGTAAAACTTTCTGCAGGTGATGCGAGCACCATTCAAAAGCTCGTGAACATGCAGTAGGGAATAAAATATTCTAAATATTAAAAAAGGCAACTGTAATGGTTGCCTTTTTTAATGAGGTAAAGTGAAAGATATTCCAGTTAAATTTGACGGAAGTAAAAATTAAATCCAATGAAAAAATTACTCGTGGTAATATTTGCTTGGTCGTTTGCATTATGCAGTTGCAACAACGAACAGCGTACAAATGACACTGAACCCGGACTTGCGCAAATTGTTCCGAAGGATGAGTTTGCAAAGCTCCGCACCTTTATGGAAAAGTTTGATGAACCGTCTCAAACCTTCAAAGCACCGTCTGATCAGTTGATAAAGGTGAAAGGCAAACAGGGAACAATTATTCATCTCAATCCTGCCGACCTTGAAACTGAAGATGGTCAGCCAATCGGCAAAGAGGTGGTAATTGAATTAAAGGAACTTTCAAACAGGCAACAACTGGTCAGGGCAAATGCACAAACTGTTTCTGATGGCCAACTTTTAGTTTCCGGCGGTGCATGTTATATCGGGGTAACATCAGGGGGGCAAAAAGTAAAACTGAAGGATGGTAAGGATTATTCAATTTCATTTCCAAAATTATCAGTCGGGGAGATGACGCTTTACTATGGCCAGCGTGACAGCATCGATAAAATGAATTGGATAGAAGCTCCTCAGAAATTTGTAATTCAAAAATATGGTGGAGACTCATTAAATACCTATGAAGCACTTGTAATTACAGGGAAAGACACATTGCGAAAGACCACAAAAGTTAATATAAGTGAAAAAGAATACCGGGAACTTCTTGAGCAATCAAAGTTGAATGAAAAAGTATATTGTCCTGTTGCATTGAAACAATTTGGCTGGATTAATTGCGACCGATCATATGATAAAAGCAAACCAATAACAAACATTCATTTTGATGTTTCAAATAAGGTTGAAGAAGTAAATTTTATGCGGGTAACATTGATATTTAATGCCGCCAGGTCAATCATGCAGTCCTCCTATTATACTTATGACAACAAGATCGAAGGAAATACTTTTAATAATATTCCGGTTGGAGAATCTGTCAGATTTCTTGCCGTTTCCTATCAGCATGAAAAAATATTTGCGACGTTGACCGAAAACATATCTGTTAAAGAAGATCATCAGCAGCAATTAACTTTAAAGGAATTATCAGAAAATGAATTTGATATGCTGATCAAGGGAGTTGAATAATTCATTGAACCCGGGATGACAGCAATCATTGACAAACGACTTTTTTTTTCGCTTACGATTGCATTTATCATTGCAACAGTTGTCGGAACTTTGGCACATGAGACCGGGCATTATTTTGTTGCGAAGTATTTGGGTTATGATGCAAGCATTAATTACGGATTTACACGGTGGACTTTGTCTTCAACTGGTCAAGCACCAAATGCATCAGATAATTTTTGGATTACGCTTGGTGGAACGCTGTCAACAATATTGACAGGAACAATTGGACTTGTTTTAATTTTTCTATTTTATCAATCATATAGTGATGTAAAGAGGCTTTCCTCCGGACAATGGTTTTTGATTTTTGTTACCCTGTTTTGGTTGAGACAAACGGCCAATTTTCTTGTTTGGGTTGGAAGCTACTTGATTACAGGAAAATTTTCACAGCGAGGAGACGAAGTGAAATTGGCACTTTATGCTCAACTTCCGGAATGGTCAATCTCAGCTCTGACAGCAATTATCGGAGCGATGACTTTAGCAATAGTGATATTCAAACTTGTTCCGAAAATTCAAAGATTGACTTTTGTTTCATCAGGCCTTGCAGGCGGAATTTCAGGATATTTTATATGGCTGGTCTTGTTTGGAAAATATATAATGCCATAGTGTTTCCGGATTATCTGGCACAAAAAAATTCCGGTCACTTTTCGTAACCGGAATTTTTATATCGAGTATTTGCCTGCTACTGGAATTTCAGGCTCTCACCAATGACTTAATAACCAATGCTGGTTGCTTCCACCTTCGGGTGTTAGCGGGCCGACTGGTTAATCTCTTAAAATCAACCGTTGTATAAATTCTGACTTTTCAGATTTGCAACGAACCAGGTAAACTCCCTTATCAAGCGCAGTCAAGTCAAGCGTTTTATTGCTTGAGTTGAGATCATTGAATGAGAAAGACTTCACTTCTTTTCCAAGTACATTCATTACGGTTACTTTACAGTTATTGTAAACCGTACTCAATGCACTCAGCGTAACCATTCCTTTTGAAGGATTTGGAAAAATTGATGGTATTGAGGAAACAACGGTTTCACCTATGAACGTCGGTCCATCTGTGGTGCAGAAATCATCAAATGCAACATTGCCGGTGTCCTTGTCATAAAAGAATTTAATCATGGCGGCTCCGGGATTCAGGGCATACTGACGATACATACCGATAGTATTTACAGGGTTGATGGCCTGGATCAAAGTCCAGCTTGTTCCGTCCGGAGAATCGTAGATATAGAAAGTGCTCGCAGAATTAGTAGCATTTCCTTTCATCCAGAACTGAACATAAGTAGCACCTGTGATATCAGGTGAAATCATCGTTGCGCTGTCGACACCAAATTTATATGAATTTGGACCGCTGGTACCTGAACTTTGGGTTGAAGTATAATAGCTGAATGCCGAATGATAGCTTATGGTAAAACCATGAAACACACCTGAAACAGCAGTAACTGAATCGTATGTATTGAAGTTTTCACACAAAATTGTGTTTTGCGCCCGGGCTGCAAAAGATGCGCAGAAAATAGAAACGAGAAGTAGAATTTTTTTCATCAGATATTGGTTTGAGCCGCAAATATAAGCGATTACCGCGAGGTAAAAAAAGTATTCTGTGTCACTGGAATTAGTCTATTCTGTTTTCGCAAAGGCGCAAAGAGTTTCTGCAAATTAATTCATCCGTAAGGGTTTTCTTAGCGGACTTTGCGCCTTTGCGTGAAATAATTACCTGGGTGTTAACCTTACTTATTATTAAAATCACTCATCGTCCTGTCCACTCCAATACCAATAAAACTTTTAATAATTTTCACACATTGGTCAATCCGTTCGACAAGTATTTTTTGTTCTTCCTCGCTCCATTTTCCAAGCACGTAATTCACCTGGTGACCTTTTGCAAATTCATTTCCAATACCAAACCGCAGGCGGGCAAATTCATGCGTATTAAACGTAGCAATAATATCTGTGAGCCCGTTGTGCCCGCCATCACTCCCTTTTTTTTTCAATCTCAATGTTCCATAGGGCAACGCGAGGTCGTCTGTCACAATCAATAAATTTTTAAAAGGGATTTTCTCTTCCTGCATCCAATAGTTCACTGCTTTGCCGCTTAAGTTCATAAAAGTAGTGGGCTTAATTATCGTAAGCCGGTTTCCTTTGAAACGGGATTGGTTCACCGATGCGTAGCGGTCGGAAGTAAAAAGTCTCACCGAACTGCTTTTGTCTTCTTCTTTTTGCAATGCAGCAGCCAGCGCATCAGCTACATTGAAGCCGATGTTGTGACGTGTGTTTTGGTATTCGTCACCAATATTTCCCAGCCCGGCGATTAAATATTTCTCCATTTTATGGTTTCGAATTTCGGATTTCGTTTTTATTGCAGGATGTGCGATTCATCCTTTTCTCAACAAAATAAAAACGCCTTCATCCGGTTGAATGAAGGCGTTTTTAATATTGAGATGTAGATTACTTCTTCTTCTCGTCTTTTGCCGGTGCTGCTTTCGCATCTGCTGCCGGTGCAGCTGCTGCTCCTTCTGCCGGTGCCGCTTCTGTAGATGCAACTGCTGCAACTGTTTCTTCAACAACTGCGCGGGCTGTCTTCACAGCAACAATTGCCGCTGCGGGGATATCAAGGAACGTAACTCCGTCCAGCTTCATATCACGCACGCGGATTGTTTGTCCGATTTGCATGTCATCAATTATCAGTTCGAACTGATCAGGAAGATCTTTCGGTAAAGCTGAAATTTTCAATTTGCGCATCTTGTGCAATAACTGTCCTCCCGCACGAACACCGATAGAGGTTCCTTTTAGCCGTACCGGAATTTCAACAATTACTTTTTTATCGTCCACCACTGACATAAAATCGATGTGAAGCAGGCGGTCATTCACTGAATGAAACTGAAGTTCCTTCATTACAGCGCGGTGCGTTGTACCTTCAATGTCAATGTCAACTAAATGTACATCCGGGGAGTACACTAATTTTTTAAGAGATAAAGCCGGTACACTGAAGTGGACTTGTTCTTTTCCACCGTACAGCACACACGGAACCTTACCCTCTGCCCGCAAGGATCTTACTTCCTGCTTTGTTTTGGCTGCTCTGAGAGCTCCTGTGATTGCTAATGATTTCATTTTTTTTAATTTGAGATTTGAATTATATTTTAAAATTTAATAAAAGACTGTCTGACTATTTTTTTTATTTCACCTCATCACCTCATCACCTCATCACCTCATCACCTCATCACCTCATCACCTCATCACCGCCCCTCCTCCTCAATTGACTAAAAATATCTGGCTGATACTTTCATACACATACACCCTTCGGATTATTCGCGCAAAGAGTTCGGCAGTTGAAAGCACTTTTATTTTATCTGATTTACCTTTCAGTGGAATGGTATCGCTCACAATTAATTCTGTGAGTTTTGATTTATTAATTCGATCGTATGCTTCGCCCGATAATACAGGGTGGGTGCAACATGCACGGACGCTATGCGCGCCTTTATCAAATAACATCTCTGCTGCTTTTGTCAATGTACCCGCTGTATCGCAAATGTCATCCACCAGCACAATGTCTCTTCCTTCCACATCACCGATCACAGTCATTCCTTCAATCACATTGGCTTTGCGTCTTACTTTGTCGCAGATCACCATTTCAGCATTGAAATATTTCGAATATCCGCGGGCTCGGTGAACACCACCCATATCGGGCGCTGCTATGGTAAGATTCGGAAGCTTGAGTGATTCAATGTAAGGAACAAAGAGTGATGAAGCGTCCAGGTGATCTACCGGTACATCAAAAAATCCTTGAATCTGGGGCGCATGTAGATCCATTGTCATCACCCGTGTAACCCCCGCAGCAGTGAGCAAATTGGCAACCAGTTTTGCCGCAATGGCAACCCTTGGTTTGTCTTTCCTGTCACTGCGCGCAAATCCAAAATATGGAATTACAGCAGTGATATAGTGCGCAGATGCCCTACGTGCTGCATCAATAAGCAGTAATAATTCCATCAGGTTATCACTTGGCGCAAAGGTGCTTTGGATTATAAATACATCCACACCCCGAACACTTTCGTCAAAACTTGGAGAAAACTCCCCATCACTGAAAGGCTGCACGTTTATTTTGCCCAATTCCTGCCCATAAGTAGCAGCAATTTCTTCAGCAAGGTACCGTGTTGCGCGACCAGAGAATAATTTAACCTCGTTTTCCATTTATAGTCTAAGAATTAGCGAATTTAAAGGCTTGTTTCGGGCTGTTGACTGCCGGTTGCCTACTGCCAATTGGCTGTTTATTTTTGGGGACGCAAAGAAAAGAAAATAGGCAGAGCAGGCAAAAAAATATTTGGAAAATTTTGGTAATAAAACCGCGCTTGTTTAGGACTCAAATTGAGTGAATATCATGATTTTATTCATTTACAGACAATTTGGTTCTTGATTGCTTTTGAGTAGATTTGAAAACTAATTTTCTGCCAGCAATGAAAAAAATTTACTTAACCCTCCTGGCTGCTGCATTCAGCCTCACTTTCCAATCTTCAGCCCAGATATTATGCATCATGTGCTATGATCAGAATGATTCCATCAGCTCTGGCGTCAATAACCTTTTGCTGAACGGAAGTTTTGAAAACAGCAACTGCGCATCTGGTTATATACTTGATGTTTTCTGCCCGAATTCAAGCTACTATTCATGTAACCTTGACAATTGGATTTGCACCGGTGGAGGTAGCCAAACCTACGTTTGTGTATTTGACAGCACGCCCACAACGCGCTCAACGCTTGTGGATGGACTCTATGCAGTGTATATGGGTAATTATTTTTGTGCTCCATGTACCGCAGGAGCATTCGGCGATACTTCCTGTTTCGTGACGAATAATGATTGCGAATTATCCGGCATTCCTCCCGGATTCCCTACACATGATCCAACGTACGGTGGAAATGTCGGAGTGAGCATCGAACAAACAGTGAATGGATTGAACATCGGAAATACTTACGTGCTTGAATTCTGGGTCGGAGGAGAATCAAGTGGATTTCCTGATCCTGGTATGTTCGCAATTGATGTAGGTTTTGGAAATAACTTGTTGCGATGTCACCAAACTCCTTATGGTATAGGCGTTGGTACACGCTACATCATTGAGTTCAATGCAACATCAACATCTCAAACAATTAAGTTTACAAGTTGGGGCCACGTTTGTAATTCCTGTACTGAAGCAGTCATTGACCAGGTTCGTTTATATTCCATTGCCGAACTCAATCCCAATATTCCACCATGTATCGGTTCCACAATTAATGCACTCTTTACAGCACCCAACCATATTTGTCCCGGAACATGTACCAACTTCAATAATTTATCTACAAATGCAACATCGTTTCTCTGGTCATTCCCCGGTGCAACACCTTCTACAAGCACGGATGTAGATCCAACAAATGTTTGCTACAACGCGCCAGGTACTTACCCGGTGTCATTGATTGCAACCAATGTAAATGGTAGCGATACACTTACACTCAATAATTATATTACTGTTTATCCTTATCCTGCGCCGCAGGGCATTTCCCAAAGTGGCGATACACTTTTTGCCAACCAGGGAGCAGTCAGTTATCAATGGTATTTAACAGGAGTCATCATTCCCGGCGCCACGAATTATTTTTATGTCGCGATGCAAAGCGGTGATTATAATGTAGTGGCTACGGATGCCAATAATTGTGAAGTTGAAGCAGTTATTTATAATGTGATAGCCAAGATCCATGAGCCATTTCTCAATCCCCAATTCAAAATATTCCCAAATCCGGTTTCAGATAAATTAATAATTCAACCTTTATCGCAAGTTAATGAAGTCTCGGAAATTGCTATTTTAAATTTGCTGGGCGAAATGGTTTTGGATGTTCATTTGCCAACGGCCTATTCCTCATTGCCAACTATTGATTGCCGCTTTCTTCAACCGGGAATTTACTGGATTGAGGTCAGTGATGGCAGCCTTATTCTGCGTTCGAGATTTGTAAAACAGTAACACTCGCTTCACTCCGGCAACGGAATTTCCGTCATTCGCCCACTGAAACATAACGCTGGCGATAAGTTCGGGTTAATTCTTTATGCCTCCAGGGTTAGGTCCAATTTTTTTGCTATTTTAGCACACATTAAAGAAGAATTCTCTTGAAGCCTTTTTTCCAAAAAATAATTTGTGTTTTGGGATTTGTTGTTGCATTGACCGCAACTCCTGCAACAGCACAAAACTATTTTCGTTCCATCGCTACAGGCAACTGGAGTACATTAACAACATGGGAAATGTCTCCGGATAATATTACATGGGGACCTGCAGGGTACGCACCATCTAACACTGACAATGCTATAACCATTCAGAGTCCGAATGTTGTAACTGTCACCGGCGCAGCAAATGTCACAATTGATGAGGTAGTGGTAAACACAGGTGCTACGCTCGTGAACGCAATAACAGGAGCCGGGCAATTGTATTATAATGATGGTATTGGAATAGACCTGGCCATTTACGGTACATTCATTGAATCACAAGTCAACAGTATCAATTGGACGGCATCTGCAACGTGGATCATGGGAAGCAACGGTACTTTAATACGTGCCTGTTCAAATGCTGTCTCTTCTAATTTTTGGCAACAAAGGTATAGTGGCGGAATTGCAACGATTCCAGCAACCTCAACATGGATAGTTAGAAAAACTGCAACTCAAACTCCGGCAATTTCGACGACTGTTGGCGGAGTTGGGGCATGGTATCCAAACCTGATCATTGAAAATTCAGTTGCAGGAAATTGGATGACGGCAGGCTCAAGTTATTTCCAGGGCGCTGCGGCATTTCCAACAATCAAAGGCAATTGGGACATTGGAGGAACGGGCATCGGAACAGTGGACTTTTGGAATGATGTTAAAAATGCCACGCCTACAAGAGTTCTGGGTAATTTAATTATCAGAACCGGAAATACAATTCGAAATTTCGGAACCGGAATAGAAGTATCTGGAAATGTTACAATAAATGGAACCTTGAGTTACGATGCGGCAGATTTGAGAACACTTGACTTTGCCGGTGGTAACGCACAAACATTCAGCGGCACCGGAACAGTCGGTATCTGGAATATGCGCATGTTAAAGACTGCTGGTGACTTGATTTTGAATAGGGCAATCAAAGTTGACAATGCACTTACACTAAATGCAATAATTCCGGGGGGGAGAATTTTTTCTACAGCAACTTATTTAATTACGATTGAAGATAATGCAACCGCCTTGGGAGCTACAAACTCCAGTCACGTAGATGGTCCTGTTCGAAAACTTGGTGATGAAGCATTTAATTTTCCTGTCGGCAAGAATGGTTACTATCGCTCAATAGCGATGGGAATTGCAACTGGTGCTGTCGGCGGAACTTTCTGGACAGAAACATTTTCAAACGGCTGTGTGGCCGGATGTTTTGCTTCAGGTTATTCCGGACCGAATGGCGCATGGACAGTAACAGCACCTACAGCAAATGGCCCGGCTCCTAATCAATGGTTCGTTAGCTGTGCAGAAAATGGAAATGCTGCCGGCGTGTGTGGAGCGGGTTGCGGAAGCGATCCTTCTTTGCACGTGGGCGCAAACCCTGCTTCAGAATGTACCTGCCTGATTTGTTCTGCAACCAATGGTGATTGCGGCGCTGCGTACGACGCCACTTCACCAGGTGATTGTATTGGCTTCTGCTCACCGAGCGGAAATTCGGTTACAGATAAAAGGGCGGAATCTCCAACCATTAATTGCACAGGTCAAACAGGAATCACGCTTGCTTTCAATTATATTGAAGGTGGTGAAGCATCAAGTGACAATGCTACGCTTTGGTATTATGACGGTGCTAGCTGGGCTCAGATTGCAGACATGGCTAAAACTGCAGTCTGCGGAGGTGGTCAGGGAATGTGGACTGCATACGGTATCGCATTACCGGTTTCAGCTAACAATAATGCGAATGTAAAAATTGCATTTCGCTGGGCAAATAATTCAAATAGTGTAGGCACTGATCCTTCTTTTGCTGTGGACGATATTACATTGGGAACCGCTCCTGTTGGTGCCGATTCTTACACTGGTGAATATTTCAGAGCCAATCCGCAGGTCGCTTACAACAATACGCTCAACGCTCCACTTAACCACATTTCACAATGCGAATATTGGACACTCGATCGCAGCAATGGCGTACAGGCAAGAACCGTTACTTTAAGCTGGGATACACAAAACAGTTGTGGCGTTACAAATCTTACTGATTTAAGAGTTGCCTATTTCAACTCTGCATCTTGGGATGATAAAGGAAACGGAGGAACTACAGGGTCAACTGCAGCAGGAACAATCGTAACAGCTACAGCAGTCAATAACTTCGGACCGTTTACACTTGCATCTGTAACGACAACAAATCCATTGCCGGTGTACCTGGTTGATTTTTCTGCAACCCCACAAGGCAATGATGTACTCTTGAACTGGGTTACTTCAAGTGAAATCAACAACGACCGTTTTGAAATCCTGTCAGCCACTTCAGCAGAAGGTATCAGCAACTTTGAAAAAATTGACCAGGTAGCAGGAGTCGGGAACTCAACTTCCATACACCATTATTCTTACCTCGATCAACGTCCCGGTAAAAAAGGCACTTACTACTATCGCCTCAGGCAGGTTGATTATGACGGAAGAAACATGCTGACCAATATTGTTGCCGTGAATTTCAAAAGCGGGAAGGCGATGAACTTAGTAGGTGTAATCCCTAATCCTTATACAGATCGTACTTCAGTCCAGGTTTACATCAGTGAAAAAGGAATGCTTGCGGAGAAAATCATGGATGTTTTCGGCAGGGAAATATCGACAAAGACTTTTTCTCTGGACAAGGGTATGTTCTCTTTCGATCCCGAAGAAAATACTTCGCTCAGTTCAGGAGTTTATTTTGTAGAACTCATTTTCAATGACGAGCGTATCGTTTCAAGATTGGTGAAAGAATAATTTTATCCTGGCTCATTTTTACTTCTTTTTTTGTTTAGACTTTTTAATCTAACTGAGATCAAAATGAAAAAGATAATAGTACACGCATTTATTATAGTGGGATGTATGATTACATCCTATTCTCTGGCACAGACCGGTGTACAGGTGAAGAAAAAGAAGTACGTTCTTACTTACGAACCAACATCAGTTTTGGAATCGGGTATTGACAACGCGATTCATATTACTGTTAGTGATTCTACTGTAAAACGTTTGCTTGTAAATTCCAGCCAGGGAATAGTGAAGCAAAAAGGAGAAGACTTTATTGTTCACCCCATAAGAAGTGGGGAGTTATTGCTCAGGATTTATAATTACAATGATTTAAGCAAGCCCGTTCTCATAGATGAAAAGAAAATGGAAGTTGTTGCGGCACCGTTTGCTACAATGGGAGGAAAACAGGGAGGGAAAATTTCAAAGGAAGAATTAAAGCTGGTAACCAGCGTAGCGGTAAAAGGAGGAGAAAGCGAAATGAAAATTACTGAATTCAAATTGTCTGTAGCCGGGAAAGGAATAAAATACAGGGAGTTCAGCGCGAGAGATGAGAATCTTACTGAAGAAATGCTGGCACAGCTTCAGCATCTTCCTGCCAATTCGAAAATATACATTGAATATATCAGGGCAGGGTCTGGAGAGAGCACGCGTCAGATTGCACCGCTTGCATTTACCGTTGTTGAATAAATGATAAATAATCCTCCGGTTTTGTTTCATTGTAAATACCTTGCAGGGGATTTTTATTTCTGAAACTTGAGCGCTTTAAAAAAAATATTTTTCACTGTCGGTATTCTTTTTGTTCAGTTTTCCAACGGAAATTGCCAAAGCCCGTATCAATTAAAATCTTCCCGTGAATACTTTCTCTCAGGATCATCAATCGGTGTTTCGCTTACAGGCTATCTTTTATCTGTAAACAAGCACAAACTGACAATAGATGAAATCAAGAATCTGGAAAAGAATGATGTCAATTCCTTCGACCGTTCAGCAATAAAATATTATTCTGCTTCGGCAGCCAGGACGAGTGATGTGCTGATGATTTCATCACTTGCAATTCCTTTTACCTTATTGCTTGATAAAAACATCCGGGATCAGAGTTGGCAAATCGGTCTCCTGTATTTTGAAACAATCGCAGTTGCTTCTGTTGGAATAAATATCTCAAAGGGATTGGTTCGCCGGCCTCGCCCTTATACATATAATCCGGACGTCCCGGAAAGTGAGAAACAAAAAACGGATGCTACAAATTCTTTTTTCTCCGGACATACAACTATGTCTGCTGCCGGAACTTTTTTTGCTGCGAAAGTTTTTTGTGATACCCATCCAGAATCAAAATGGAAGCCTGCAGTCTGGATAGGAGCAACAGCCATTCCATTGGCAACTGGTTTTTATCGCTACCGCGCAGGGAAACATTTTCCGACTGATATTATAGTGGGTTATTGCTGGGGCGCCCTATCGGGAATATTGATTCCCCAACTGCATCGCCAGAGAAAAACAAATTAAAGGTCTTGGATGTAATACAATTGGGACGAACCTATTACCTGGTTTCCCATTCCCCAATCACCAATTTACCTATCGTCCTTTCGGAATCGCTTCTATCAGCTTCCTCGTATATGCCGATTTCGGATTGATATAAACTTCTCCCGCCAATCCCATTTCTTCAATTTTTCCCTGGTTCATCACGATCATCCTGTCGCTCATGAATTTTACGACTGACAAATCGTGTGAAATAAAAATGCAGGTGAAGTTGTAATCCTGTTTGAGTTCGTTCAGAAGATTCAAAACCTGTGCCTGTATGGAAACATCAAGTGCAGAAACCGGCTCATCACAGATAATAAATTCCGGTTGCAATCCAATTGACCTTGCAATGCAAACCCGCTGGCGTTGTCCTACGCTCAACTGATGTGGAAATTGATTAAAATGATTTTCAGTTAGTCCGACACGTTTCAATAGGTCCAAAGTTTTTTCTTTGCGTTCTTCTTTTGTTGCATAAATCTTGTGTGCATACATCGGTTCAGTAATGGCATCGCCGATCGTCATACGTGGATTCAGCGACAGGTAAGGATCCTGGAAAATGAACTGGATATGCCTGCGCATTTTACGCAGCCGGTTTCCCGATAATTCTGCAAGATCAATATCTTTGAAGAGCACCTGTCCGGAAGTGGATTTAGTCAGTTTGATAATAGTCCTTCCCAGGGTTGTTTTTCCGCAACCACTTTCACCAACAAGTCCGAGTGTTTCCCCTGGAAATACATCAAAAGAAACATCATCAACTGCTTTGATATAACCCTTCGTATTTCCGAAAAGTCCCTTGCGCATCGGGAAATAGGTTTTCAGATTTTTAACCTGCAACAAAGGTGGTTGGTCATACAGTTTCCTGTTGCGTGCAAATATTTCTTCCCTGGAAATAATGCGTGCATTTACTGATTCATCAACGCTGCCGGTGTGTTCAGCGAATGAACCATCTTTGTTCACGCGCATAAAATCTGCAATCGTTGGAAGTACACGCAATTTTTTATCGAGTGGAGGACGGCATGCAAGTAATCCTTTTGTGTAAGGATGTTTCGGATTCGTGAAAATCTCTTTTACGCCCCCTTCTTCCACAATCTTTCCCTTATAAAGTACGATCACACGATCTGCGATTTCTGCTATCACACCCAGGTCATGTGAAATGAAAAGCATGCCCATGCCATTCTCCTGCTTCAATTGACGAAGCAATTCAAGAATTGTTTTCTGTATCGTTACATCGAGTGCTGTGGTAGGTTCATCTGCAATGAGGAGCGATGGATTGCAACTGATCGCCATGGCAATCATGACACGTTGCTTTTGCCCTCCGCTTACCTGGTGCGGGTAGCTGTTATAAATCTGTTCCGGATCGGCAAGCTGTACTTTTGAAAATAATGAAATGCTCTGGGCGCGCGCTTTTGACCTCGATGCTTTTCCATGAACAATGAGTGCTTCAGCAACTTGTTCGCCGCAGGTGAAGAGTGGGTTGAGCGATGTAGATGGCTCCTGGAAAACCATTGCCATTTTATTGCCACGGTACCTTCTTATTTCTGCATCATTAAGTGATAACAGGTTTGCAGCAGATCCGTTTTCATGAAAAATAATTTCACCCGTAGAAACTTTTCCCGGAGGGGATATCAATCGCATGATGGATAGCGCAGTGACCGATTTGCCGGAACCGGATTCACCGACAATGCCAACAGTTTCACCTTTGTTTACGGTAAAGCTGATGTTGTCCACTGCTCTTAACAGGGATTCGTCAGTTTCAAAAACGGTAGTAAGGTTTTTTATTTCGAGAAGGGGAGTCATTTGAAATCTTCTCAAAAGTACTATTCCAAGGGAAACAAAACCGGAATGAACAGGAAGGTCTTAACACCCCTAATGTGAAAACCCGGGATAAAAAACCCCTATTAAACGAATACTTATTGGCTGTATTATCTACAGGAATATGCCTGGCGATAGGATTTAGTCTTTCGCAATCTCGATACTTACTTTTCTGCCTTTCACTTTATTGCCGTTCACTTTCTCAAGTACGCGATTCAGGTCTTTTTCCATTACTTCCACAAATGAAAACTTATCGTAGAGGTCAATGATACCAATGTCTTCACC
>JBDTTM010000021.1:0-21608 GCA_039930605.1 Bacteroidota bacterium | reverse complement strand
TATTCTTCAGGCTGTTTCTTTCTTGTAACTTGTGACTTGCTTCTGGCTACTAGCTCCTTGCCATTTATTAAATGTATCATAATCCGTACTCACCTTTTTGGCTGTTGACTACTAACTACTAACTACTAACTACTAACTACTAACTACTAACTACACCTAACTACTAACTACTAACTACTAACTACTAACTACTAACTACCTCCTTCCTCCTCCGCATTCGGTATCTCCGCAAAGAAACTCGCCCCGTTTCCATTCTCGCTCTCAAACCAGACTTTTCCCTTCAATTTCTCAATAGCATTCTTTACAATAAATAATCCCAGACCCGATCCGCTTGAATCCGGATGTCCACGGTAAAACATTTCAAATACCCGGTGCTTGACATGATCGGCAATTCCTTTTCCATTGTCGGTGACTTCCAGTTTTATTCCGTTCTCCGTTTTCTGCACGTTTATTTTAATTGTAGGATTTTCTTTGCTTCCATAATTGATCGCATTGTGGATCAGGTTTTGGAATACCGATAGAACCAATACTTTATCGGCAGTAATACCAAGAGAACCATCCACATCAATTTCAAATTTAATTCCTGAGAAATTCTCAGTATGTGAAAGCGATTGAAGAATTTCATCCACCAATGCCCGTACATATATCTTGCTCAACTTGCTTACACCTTTCCGGGTCCGTGCAAGCTCAATGAGATCCATCAGGGTTCGATCAAGCCTGCGTACACTGGTGTCAATCATTTTAAAATAACTTTCAATCACAGTTTCCTTGTTTTCAAGGCGTGCTAGGTTCACGATTCCCAAAATGCTGGCCAATGGACCTTTTAAATCATGTGATGCTTTATAAAAGAAGGTATCGAGCTCCTGGTTGCTTTCCAACAGATCATGTTCGGTTTTTTTACGCTCTGTAATATCGGTTTGCACGCCCCAGGTGCGGATGAGAAAACCATTTTCCACGATACCGATATTATTATTCAGTATGTAACGGACATTCCCCGTCCGGTCAATTTCCTTCGACTCGGCATTGCTGATCCGGTAACCATTGGCAATAAATGAATCGAGGAAATCTATTGTCGTTTGTTCATCATAATTGTTTTCGAGGTAATAGAAATCGCGGATCCGCCTTCCGATCAGTTCATCTGACTTTGCATAGCCATACATCTGGGCCATACAATCATTGGCTTCAGAAATCTTTCCGGAATCAAGCAGCAGATCAACCTGTTCATTGGCGGGCATGCGAACATTGATAGGTGGTTTGTATTCAGCGCGCCATATCCCGACGGCACTCTGGTCAATGAATGTACGGTATCCTTCTTCTCTTTTTTTCAGCTGCTCCTGTATGGATTTTAAATCGCTGATGTCGGTGAAAACGATCATGCTGCCTGTCTGGTCCTGCATGTCATCAAAAATGGGACTACCGGAAAGTTGTACCCATGCTTCATCGCCTCTTTTTGTATTAAGGGTGCATTCGGATCGCCCGCTTTCACCTTTGTTTAATTGTGCAAAGAATATTTTTGCGGTTTCATTTTCTATGCCGTCTTTATCCAGGACAAAAAGCTTCTTTCCAAGCAATTCATCCTGTCCGTATCCGGTTATCCTGCAGAATTCCTCATTCACAAACCGGAGTTCATCTGAGGTGTTGATGTAAATCAAACCATCATTCATGCTTTCTACCAATGCAGCATATTGTTTTTCGCGTTTGTCAATTTCGCGGTGGTACTCCTTTTTCCTTCGCAGGATAAGGTTTGATACAAAAGCACCGGAATAAAGTGAAATGACAGCAATTGTATAATCTGCTTCCCAGTGATGCGATAAATACATCACTAGCAGCATTACACTTGTGATGGTGAAAATAAAAAACAGGCTTTTGTAGAAACTGTCGAAGGCCAAAGCAAAAATAAAAATCGACAGTGCAACCGGTAACAGGAATGCAACATCAAATTGCCTCATGTAAAGCACATATACCGCCCAGAAATGGATGATGAATATGGAAGCGTAACTGATGCTCAGGAAATGGGTTTTATAAAACCTGCTATAAAAAGAGAAAAAATAGTTGGTGGTTAGTATAATGGAAACACCTATTCCAGTTACCAGTACATCTCCGTCATGATAGGCAATCTGGAATACAAATCCCAGGATGGAAATAAGCAGTGCCGCAACAACGTTCAGAACCCGTAGGTTTTGCAATTCAATGCTGCGAAGACTCTCTTTGAAATCTGTATACATATTGTGCCACTCAGAAAACGTTCAAATGTAACTATTGGATTTAATCGTATTTCGGATGAAAATTCATTTTATCTTTCCACTCATGTTCATGAGATATGTGATCACTTTCTTGTTATGTGTGTTTGTTGCCGCGGCTTTCGGCCAGAATACTGCTCCTGAATTCACGATCGGCGACAGGTTTATTTCCTCAGCAGGGTTAGCATTCCCCCGGGCAAATCACAATAAACAGAACGAACAATTCTACGGATTGTGTTATTCACCTTCGCTGAACCTGCTGAATAAATTCTCCGATTTTTCATTTGCATTGGGTTCACATGTTTCAGCCGCCTACCATTTGAAAACAAAAAATGATCCGTCTGATTACATGTTTCTTTCATTTCCGGCATTCTTTCAGTTCAATGCAGGACATCTTGCATCACATAATTTTTACTCATCTCTTGGAATTTCTTTTGGCGGCGGATACAATTTCAGCGTCATCAAGTCGGATTTCGACATGGGAGCATTGTTAATAACTGCAATTCATTTTTGGTTTTTCAGGCAGTCAATTACGCTCGGATATTCGCAAACGTATTTTCAAAATCACCATACACTGATGCATGAAGTATCGCTGCAACTCAATATCGGTGCATATTTGAAAGATGCGCGAAACAATAATAAGATTTCAAAATTTGTAAAACCATTTCGTAAATAAGGAATGAAAATGGGGCATATTGAAATGAACAAATCATTGTGAACAAAATATATTTTTATTTTGTCGTAACCTTTTTATTTTAGATAAGTTTGAATTGTTAAATCACTAACAAATTAAAATTAAAAACTATGGCAAAGAAGAAAGCTGCGAAGAAAAAAGCGGCAAAGAAAAAGAAAAAATAAGCTAACGCTTATCCCGCCTAGCGGGTCTGCAAATCACCCCGACTCAATGAGCCGGGGTGTTTTGTTTTACGGACATTCCTAAAAATCTACTTAAGCGGCGTTGCTGAATTTTTTTTAACGCTCATTTACCATCAGTAAACTCCGGGTTAAAAAAAATCCGCGCTTTGCATAAACGATTTCTAGAAATGCCTTAAACGCCATAAATCCTTCAAAAGACAAGATGATACACTGGTCAATAGAAAAAAAAATACTCGAACTGAAATATACCTGGAAGATTTCCCGGAATGCATCCGACAGCAAGACAAATTTATTTGTGAAGGTAGGAGATAGCATGTTCGGAGCTGAAGGAGAAGTGGCTCCGAATATCCGTTATCATGAGACTCCCGAACAGGTAGAAAAGGAATTTCAGCAATTTCTCACATCAAAGCCGGAAATAATACAATCAAGTGAAGAACTTACGGAATTCCTGGAAAGAGTTCAGGTTTCTCATGCACTTCGTTTTGGAATTGAATCAGCATACATTCATTATTGGTGCGCAAAAAGGAAAATATCCGTTCAGGAATTCCTGGGAATAGAAACAGTAACCTCTACCCCGATATCATATTCTATTCCCATTATGGATGTAGGTAAGATGAAATCATTTTATGAAGAAAATAACCTGCAGCGCTTTCCATTTATCAAAATCAAGGTGAATGCCGATGATATGACGGATGCTGTTACTTATCTGTCAACTTTCTGCGGACAACCATTGATCGTAGATGCCAACGAGGCATTTCAAAACGTAGAGGATTGTATCCATACATTAGAGAAGATTAGGAAGAGGCGGATAGAATTTATCGAACAGCCAATGCCGAGCTCAATGCAAGATGAATCGATCTACCTGAAAAAACATTCTCCTTTCACTTTATTTGCCGATGAATCTGTAACAGATAAGGCAGACTTCTCACAATTAAAACAAATGTTTGACGGGATCAACGTAAAACTGATGAAAGCAGGCGGGTACCTGAACGCTGTGCGCCTCCTCAAAGAAGCAAGAGCAAACAAAATGAAAACGATGATCGGTTGTATGGTGGAAACGACTTTGGCGATCTCTTCCGGACTTCATTTATGCGCTTTAGCCGATTATGCTGACCTCGATAGTTTTTTGGTCGTTAAGAATGAGCCGTATGGTTTGGTGAAAGAAGAGAACGGAATCCTCTCCTCAAATGTATTGATCAGGCAGTAACCGGTTTTTCAAAAACCAGTAAATCCTTACCGATATCTTTCCGATAGTACATATTCTCATAAGAAATTTTTGAGATACTCCGGTATGAAAACCCTGCCGCTTCCGAAATATTCTTTCCAAAAGAAGTTACAGCCAATACCCTTCCTCCATTTGTTGTAACGTTTGGGATTTCACTTTTGACTTCTGACTTTTGACTTTTGACTTCTTCCTGTGTGCCCGCATGAAACACAATGCTCCCCTCTGCTTCCCCCAATCCTGAAATCACTTTCCCTTTTTCATACTCTTCCGGATATCCACCACTAACCATCATCACAGTAACAACAGTCCGTTCATCAACTTCAATTTTTTCTTCAGATAATTTTTCTTCTCCCACAGCCCAAAATAGTTCCACCAGGTCATTTTTAATGCGCGGCAATACCACTTCCGATTCCGGATCACCCATGCGGCAGTTGTATTCAATCACCATTGGTTCCGGTGGCTGTTCCTCTCCTCGCTCTTCAAGGTTGGTTTGAGGTGAAGCCATCAAACCAATAAATATAAAACCTTTGTATGGAATGTTTTCTTTTCTCAAGCCTTCAACGGTTGGTTTAACGATGCGTTCCTCCACCTTTAATAAAAATGCCTTGTCGGCGAACGGAACAGGAGAAACTGCTCCCATGCCGCCTGTATTTAATCCTGTATCCCCTTCACCGATCCGTTTGTAGTCTTTGGCCTCCGGAAGGAAAACATAAGATTTGCCATCCGTGAGAATAAAAACAGAGAGTTCGATTCCAGTCAAAAATTCTTCAATCACAACCTTGGCACTTGCATTGCCGAATTTTTCATGCGTCAGCATTTCTGCTATTTCTTTTTTTGCCTCCGCCAGCGACGCTGAGATCACTACACCTTTTCCTGCGGCGAGTCCATCTGCCTTCAGCACATAAGGTGCTTTTAATGTTTCAAGAAAACTGTAAGCATCATTGATATTCTCTTTTGTAAAAGTCCGGTAAGCGGCCGTCGGAATCCCGTGCCTGCTCATGAATGCTTTTGCAAAGTCCTTACTGCCTTCCAGTTCAGCCCCGGCTTTTGAAGGACCGATTACAGGAATATGTTTCAGTAATGGATCCGCAAGAAAAAAATCATAGATCCCTTTTACCAGGGGATCTTCCGGTCCAACTACAACCATTTCAATCTTCTTTTCGATGCAACATTTTTTGATGGCATCGAAATCGGTTACAGAAAAATCCAGGTTGGTTCCACAGGTTGCAGTCCCTGCATTTCCCGGTGCTATATAAAGACTGGAGCAGTTTTTACTTTGTGAAAACTTCCATGCCATGGCGTGTTCGCGTCCGCCGCCGCCGAGTAAAAGGATGTTCATCTCTGAATTATATTTTTCTTTGACGAATTCGATCTGAATCAACTACTGTAAAATAGTTCTCCATTTCAATTTGATTTGAACTCAAAAGCTCAAGTAACAGTTGCCCGGGCTGTTCTGGTTCGAATTCAGATATTCTGAAAAAGAGAACACCTGCCACTGGTTTGTAACCATATTTGTAAATTAGTTCACCGTAATCTTTATCAAAAGTTAGAATTGTACGTTGTTCTTGTATGGAAAAATTCATCACTTCCTCGTCAGAAATTCCCGGGTAATTTTCTCCAATTGAGATAACATCCAGATTATTTTTTCTCAAAAGCAGGACACTTTTAGCAGGAAAATTTTCGTTTGCTAAAAACTTCATCAGGCAGATTTCCGGGGAAGATCAAATAGTAACCCATCTTTTAGACATTCATGAATATATGCAAATACAGCCTGTAAATTTTCTTTAGTTAACCCAGGATAATTTTCAAGAAGCTGCTCCTCAGTCCAGCCATCTGCAAGACGTTCAATAATAAAATCTACCGCAAGGCGTGTTCCTTTTAAAGTAGGTTTACCCAACAATATGGCTTTATCTGAATGAATATGATCTCTCCAATTCATGGTGTGAACTTTTTCCAAAAATACTAAATGTTGCCGAAGCAGGTTAACTCTTTTCCCAACTGGTTCCGTCTTTATTATCCTTTATCCCAAATCCCAATTTTCCCAATTCATCCCGTATTTCATCACTCGTAGCATAATCTTTCCTTTCCTTCGCTTCATTGCGCAACCGCAGGATGAATTGCATCAGGCCATCGGTGTCGTCACCGCTTACACCTGTTTCTTCTTTAAGTCCAAGGATGCCAAATACGAAATCCTGGTAAAGCTTCTTCAGCGTTTCAAGATCAGCAGCGGTTATCGCTTCTGTTCCGGCATTTACAGAATTGATGATGCGCACGGCTTCAAACAGGCTTGCAATCACAATGGCAGTGTTGAAATCATCATTCATCGCTTCATAGCAGTCAATGCTCAACCCGGCAATATCAGAAGTGGATTTATCAGATGGAGTTAATTTCTGTAACGTTTCATTCGCTGCCATCATCTTCGCAAATCCTTTCTCTGCGGCTTTCAATCCTTCATTGCTGAAATCAAGTGTGCTTCGGTAATGGGCCTGGAGTATAAAGAAACGGACAGTCATTGGGGAGTAAACCTGCTCCAGCAATTTGTGGTTTCCAGTAAATAGTTCTTCGAGGTTGATAAAGTTGCCCAGCGATTTTCCCATCTTCTTGCCGTTGATGGTAATCATATTGTTGTGCATCCAGTATTTCACAGGTGCAATTCCGCATGCGCCTTTCGACTGCGCAATTTCACTTTCATGATGCGGGAACAGCAAATCCATTCCGCCACCATGAATGTCAAATGTCTCCCCGAGGTATTTCCGGCTCATTGCAGAACATTCAATATGCCATCCCGGGAACCCGGCGCTCCACGGAGAATTCCATCGCATAATATGTTCAGGAGATGCTTTTTTCCATAGCGCAAAGTCGGCAGGATTTCTTTTTTCTTCCTGTCCTTCCAATTCCCTGCGTTCATTTCCTGCTCCCGCAATTAAATCTTCAATGATGCGCCCGCTCAGTTTTCCGTAATCGTTGGTCTTGCTGTATTTGATCACATCGAAATAAACAGAACCATTGCTTTCATAGGCATATCCATTGTCCATGATTTTCTGAATCATCTCAATCTGTTCGGGGATATGTCCGGATGCACGCGGCTCTATGCTTACATGCTGAATGTTCAGCGCACGAAAAGCGCTATGGAATTTCTCTACATAGAGTTCCACCACTTCCATCGGTTCCAATTGTTCGAGGCGTGCTTTTTTTGCAATCTTATCTTCCCCTTCATCAGCATCATTTTCCAGGTGGCCTACGTCGGTGATGTTTCGCACATAGCGGACCTTGTAACCCAAATGAGTAAAATAACGCGATAGTACATCAAAGAAAATATACGGACGCGCATGACCAAGGTGCGGTGGACCATAAACCGTCGGACCGCACACATACAAGCCGACCCTGCCGGGCGTTACAGATTCAAATTTTTCCTTTTGGCGGGAGAGAGAATTGGTGATGTAGATGGTTTGTGTATTCATAGATTAGAGTCGCGAAAGTACAGAAAAGAGGGGACGCAAAAGGCAAGTTGACAATAGACAAAATGCTTTGGATGAAATTGAGATATTATATGGCCGTGTGGATATTCGTGAAAAGGTTAATGCCTGAATCAGATAAAAAAGAAATTCAAATTGATCTAAGCATTCTCCCCTCCGGAATTTATTTCATACAAGCCATTTCATCTGAAAATATATTTCGGGGGAAAGTAATCAAGGAATAAAGGAAAACGGATATCCAACTCGCTCGTCCTGAAAAAAGAACTGCCAACTCAAATTTGTAATAACCTGTTATCTTGAATACGGGAATCTTGCCAACTGCCAACTGATTCCTTCCTCCTGGCTGCTCAATGTTCCACCGTCTGCTGAATATGCGTCAACATATCTTCCGTCATATGAGAAAGATCAAATTCATGACTCCAGCCCCAATCAGCGCGTGCTTCGCTGTCATCAATTCGCTGTGGCCAGCTATCAGCATACTGTTGGCGGATATCGGGTTTGTACGTACACGTAAATCCGGGAATGTGTTTTTGAATTTCTTCTGACAGCATTTCAGGTGTGAAGCTCATGGCCGCTACGTTATAACTCGATCTTACTTTGACTTTTGCAGCATCAACATCCATGAGTGAAATGGTTGCACGCAATGCATCTTCCATATACATCATCGGCAACATCGTATCTGCTTCCAAAAAGCATTCGTAGGATTTGTTTTTTACAGCTTCATGAAAAATATCGATGGCATAATCCGTTGTACCTCCGCCAGGCTTTGTCTTCCAGCTTATCAAACCGGGATACCTGATACTGCGCACATCAACGCCAAATTTCTGAAAATAGTATTCACACCAGCGTTCACCCGCAAGTTTACTGATTCCATAAACTGTAGTGGGCTCCATCATGGTATGCTGAGGTGTATTCCGGCGTGGTGTAGTAGGGCCGAACACTGCAATGGATGAAGGCCAGAACAATTTCAATTTTTGTTCTTTGGCAATGTCCAGGAAATTCAACAAGCCATCCATGTTCAGCTTCCAGGCAAGCTTGATTTTCTCTTCGGCAGTGGCGGATAACATGGCAGCAAGCATATACACTTGTGTGACCTTGTTCTTTTTAACGACTTCAAAAACCTGTTTCGAATCAAGCGCATCCATTTGAACAAATGGTCCCTGCGACTTCAATTCTGCATCAGCATCTTTCAGATCAGATGCGATCACCCTGTTTGCACCGTAATCATCTCGAAGACTTTCTACTAGTTCAGAACCGATTTGTCCGTTTGATCCGATAACAAGAATGGTTTCCGTCATACATATAGATTTGGAGTAACAAAGATACAATTTACCGTCAATCTATAAAGGAAAAATGATTAAATGTTAATTGCATGAGTTAAAAAAATCGGCCACTAATTTCACCTGCCTACCGCAGACAGGCTAATTAACACGAATGTGCAGAGGTTGCTCACCTAAGGGTTTTGTTCTTAATTGAAATTATTGCAAATTTCTTCTTCGTGTTAATTGGTGGAATTCGTGGCTATAGTATCATGAAGTATTGCATCATTAATTCTGTTATTGTATTATTACCTTTCGCGCAGAAATTCTCAGGATTGAAAAAATATTTCAGCCAAAACCACTGGCTCATATTCCTTGTTTTACTTCTATTGCCGCTTTTTTACATCAACGTAAAAAACAGCCATGATTGGGGCGACGACTTCGCGCAATATTTTATCCAGGCGAGAAACATCATTGAGCACCGTCCGCAGACCGACAACGGACTTGTGTTCGACAGGCAAACCGGTGAGTATGCGCTTCAATCATATCCTGTCGGTTTTCCGCTGATACTTGCAGCCGGCTGGATGTGTTTTGGAGATTCTGTATTGGTAAGTACGATCATCATTTCCATATTCCTGGTTGCATTCGGTATTGTAGTCTGCCTTTACTTCAGAAAATATTTTAATGATGCCGTCAGCGTACTGCTCACGTTGCTCATTATCTACAATCCATTCACCATCAGTTTCAAGAAGGAAGTTCTGACTGATATTCCATTTTCATTTTTTTTAATGCTGGGAGTTTTACTGTATCAGTCTCAACAGAAAAAAACAGGGAAGTATATTTTAACCGGAATCGTATGGGGATTCGCTTTGTCGGTACGCGGCATTGGCGCAACGCTTTTCATTGCTGCAGGATTTTTATTGCTGCAAAACGGTTTTAAATTTATTATGAAGAGAGAAAACAACGCCGATTTATTTTCAGGAATAAAAAAGAGCGGAATCATTGTGCTCGTGGCTCTGGGCATTTACCTGTTGCTCAATTCAGTTTTATTTCCTGTTCCTTCAGGAGGGATTCTTAAATTTTATGGGGATGCCATCAGGGATGAAAATTTTGGAAAATGGTTGTTGTTGAACCTGGATTATTATTACGAAGTATTTCTCAATTTTTTTGCGAACATGGGAGGGAATTATCAATGGATTTCAGATATCACAAAATTTACTCTCCTTGCTCTGATTCCGGTTGGAATCCTTTTGTCGTGGTTCAGGAAAATAAATTTTGATGACTGGCTTTTCATGGCATACATCCTGGTACTTTTTGTTTACCCTTACCTCGGCGGCGGGTTCCGATTCCTTTTCCCCATCATGCCTTTTTTACTGAAATACATTTTCAATGCTTTATATATTGCTATGAACAGGATTCATCTCAAACCTTCCGGACCGGCGGTCATTTTTCTTTTGGTGGTCATTTTGCAGTATACCCCCGGATTGATCGATCAGGTTAAATCAATGGATGCACCGGAACAAGGTCCACAAGAGCAACCTGCTGTTGAAGCGTTCGAATATATTAACAATCTACCCGGAGATGATGTCGTTGTCTTTTTGAAGCCACGTGCGCTTTCCTTTTATGCCGGAAGAAAGGCTGCTTATGTAACAAGGAATATTCAACCGGATGCATTGAAAGGATTGTTCGGCCGTTTGAATGCACACTACTTTCTTATCTGTAACGAGAATGAAGAAGTGAATGACATGATGCTGAAGAATTTTATTGCCGTTCATAAGGATGATATAAAACTGCTCTGGCAAAATAGTTTTTTCGAATTGTACACTGATTTGAAATAATAGCTTTTGAAAAGTAAATCTCCTGCTGCCCTCATCCTCTATTCACTTTCTGGAGTGGTTTTGCTGGGCACACTTCTTTTTCGTTTTCGCCTACTCCATTTACCAATCGACAGGGATGAAGGTGAATATGCCTATGCCGGATGGCGGATGATTCATGGTGGAGTATCCTATATTGACTATTACAACATGAAAATGCCAGGCATCTATGGTGCTTACGCTTTCCTGTTTCTCATTTTCGGATCAACCATAGAAGCGATCAGGATTGGATTGATCATCGTCAATATTGCCAATGCTTACTTTGTTTACCGGCTGGGGAAAAAATGGGGCGATCAACGCAATGGTATTTTTGCTTCCATTTGCTACCTGGTATTTTCCATGCAGGTGGAATTGCAGGGAACCTGTTCGCACGCGGAACATTTTGCCATGTTTTTTGTGCTTCCCGCAATTTTACTTTTCATCAGCGCATGGGAAAGTAAATCACAACGAAAATATTTTTTCAGCGGCGTACTTTTCGGGCTGGCATTCCTGATGAAACAGCCGGCATTTTCATTTATCATCATGGCGACCCTGTTGCTGGTACTACTGAGTGCCGGGAATAAGCCGGGATGGAAAGTTTTTTTGAAATCTCTTTTTTCCCTTGGAGCAGGAACTTCTCTTCCTTTTTTAATAACTGCTGCCACACTATTCGTTGAAGGAGCCGGAAAAAATTTCATGTTGTTTGCTTTCTCCTACGCAAAGGAATATGTTTCATTCCTCGGCTTGCGGGATGGATGGAACGGTTGTCTGGTTGCACTCTCCAGCGCAGTTCCTCCCAATTTATTGTTGTGGGTACTCGTGCCGCTTTCAATCATCATGTTGCTTTTTACAGGGCAAAAAATGATGCGTATTTACCGACTCGTATTTTTTCTTTTCTCATTCATAGCCGTATCGGCCGGCTTTTATTTCCGTCCACATTACTTCCAGTTCGTATTACCAGCTGTCGCAATACTGGCAGCTTCTGTATTAAGCGGATGGGAGCCATTTTGGAAGAAAAGAAATGGACCGGTTAGCAAGTTGCAATTTTTCACCATCCCGTTTTTGGTGATTGCGATTTTGTTTTTTGTCTTTAATGAACGATCACTTTTTTCAATCAGGACTGATGAAGATTTTATTCGAAAAATATATCACCAGGATTTTTTTAATGCAACGAAAAAGGCCGGCGACTTTATTGCAGCAAATTCTAAACCAGATTCCAGGATTGCCATCTTCGGCGCGGAACCGGAAATCTGGTTTTATTCAAAACGGCTGGCAGCATCCGGTTATCTCTATGTATATCCATTGCTTGAAAATCAAAAATTTGCCGCTTCCATGCGAGAACAATTTTATAGTGAAATGGAAAAAAGCAAACCTGACATTATTCTATATACCTCCAATGAGGGAACCTGGTATGCCAACCCCGCAATCCAGGAAGAAATGGTTAAATGGATGAACAGCTATCGTGACACCGGTTTCAAACGCATTGCTTTAATCGACCTGCCGTTCAATGGCGAAACTGCCTATTATTGGACGGAAGACACGGCTATTTATCCCACCAATCAAGAGAATTATATTGAAATTTATAAACGGAAATAGATTCAGGGATACCCAATTGCTTGCGACTATTTTTTAATTTTACACCGCATCCGGATTTGGTTCAAATAAATTTTACCGTTGTAACGTTACCAGCAGGACCAAACACGCAATAAATGAAATCATTCCTTTTACTCATCCCGGTTTCCTGCCTTTTACTCGTTCAAATGACTTTTGCACAAGTAAGCAACCCTATTGTCGGGTTGGATCAATGGCGTATCCATTTGCCTTATAACGAAGGTAAGTTTGTTTCAGGCGGAAGCGACCTGGTGTATTGTGCTACACGGTATGCTTTGTTCAGCTACAAAAAATCTGACGGAAGCATTCAGCGGTATTCCAGGCTCACAGGGTTATCTGATTTTGAAATCACAACCATCCGGTATAATCCCGAAGACCACCTGTTGCTGATTGCCTACCAGAGTTCAGATGTTGACTTATTATATGATGACGGCTCAGTCGTAAACCTACCCGATATCAAACTGAAAAATATTGTCGGTGGAAAAGGCATCAACAACATTTTGTTTTTAAATCACATGGCGTACCTCACCTGCCAGTTTGGTATTGTAGTGCTGGATTTGGTAAAACATGAAGTGAAGGACACTTATTATATAGGCAATGGCGGTGCCGCTGTGGATGTACATCAATTGGCATATGATGGTTCGAAATTCTATGCAGCTACAGAAACGGGAATTTATTATGCAGATGCGAACAGCCCAACGCTATTTAATTATGAAGTATGGAACATTGACACTTCAATGTACCTGTTGGCCAATCCACGCAAACCATTTACCGGGATTGTAGCTTACCAGGGAAAAATTATTACTGTCTTTGCGGATACGCTGAAACTGATTTCGGATGGAACTACATGGAGCGAGTTCCCGATGATGGATCGTTTTTCCAATTCTGAAATTGATGTGTACAATAATCTCTTCATGCTGAAGAATTATTTCAGCGTTTCAATTTTTGATCAAACATTTAACAGGATCGCATTATTTTACACGGATCAATATCCGAATGCCCTGCCTGAATATGCTTACCGGGATCCGGATGGAACGTTCTGGATCGCTGATGGCAGAAATGGCTTGGTAAAATGTGTGAACTACAATTTTGAAAATATTTACCTGAATGCACCATCCGGTATCGGCGCCTGGGCAATGGCTGCCGGCAAAGAGGGAATTTGGGTTGTGGGTGGAAGTTTGGTGGGAACCACTTGTCCAGACGTGGCAACCTTCGGCTCATACTGGTTCAATAACAATACCTGGAAATCTTTTAATACCCAAAATGACCCGATTTATAATTCGCTATGGAGTAAATGTACAATCTCGGTTGCAGTAGACCCGAATGATGGTAAGCACGTATATGTCGGAACACGGGGTATGGGCTTGCTTGAATATGGGGAAAATGGAATTGTAAAGATTATTGATCATAGTAACAGTACCATTCAACCTGAAGATGTTGACCCGGGTGCAACCTGGATTGGCGGGGTAGATTTTGACAACGATGGAAATTTATGGGTTCTTTCAAATATTAACAGTGCCCAATTGTCTGAAAAAACTACCGGTGGTGTATGGAAATCTTTTAACATCGGTGCCGCTTACAATGGATACTATATCTGGAATATGATTGTAGACAGTTATAACCAGAAATGGATCAATGCAAAAGGTGCCGGCATAATTGTGTTCAATGAGAATGACCCGGATAATCCGAATGACAACCAGGTAACTTTGGTCACCACCACACCCGGGAAAGGCGGGCTTCCGACAAATGATATTGTTGCACTTGTTGAAGACAAAGACCAGGCAATCTGGATGGGCTCAAGTGCAGGCGTGTTTGTCATTTATAATCCGGGCAATATTTTCTCCGGCGGCAATTATGATGCGCAGAAAGTGCTGATCGAACAGGACGGCCATGCCCAGTACCTGCTTGAAACAGAAGTGGTGACGGCGATTGCAGTGGATGGTGCAAACCGCAAATGGTTCGGTACACAAAGCAGCGGTATTTACCTCATGTCTGCAGACGCAACCAAGCTCATACATAGTTTCAACGTGGACAATTCACCATTGCCTTCCAACAGCATACAAAGCATTGCCATTGATCCGGTGTCAGGAGAGGTTTTTATCGGAACCTCAGATAAAGGAATCTGCTCTTTCCGTGCAGATGCTACCGAAGGTGGAGAAACATGTGACAACCATTATGTATTTCCGAATCCGGTAAAACATGAATACCATGGACCAATAGCAATCAGCGGTCTTGTTGCCAATGCATCTGTAAAGATTGCAGACGTGAGCGGACAGGTTGTTTTTCAAACGAAGGCCAATGGTGGTGAAGCAGTTTGGAATGGAAATAATTTCAAGGGTGAACGTGCGCATACCGGTGTTTACATGGTATATGTTACCAATGAAGACGGATCGGAAACCTGTGTTTCTAAAATGCTCTTTACCAACTGATGCTTCACAAAACGCGCGGCATTGTTTTCCGTGTTACCGACTTTGGCGAAACCAGTGTCGTGGTGAAAATTTACACAGAACTTTTTGGACTGCAGGGATTCCTCGTGAATTCAGTGCGGAAGAAAAATGCAAAGGTGAAACAGAATGTACTGCATCCGCTTTCACTTATTGACCTGGTCGTTTACCACAAAGAGAGAAAAGGACTTCACCGCGTTGCTGAAGTAAGAAGCAATCCTGCATTGCAGAATATTCCTTTCAACATCGTGAAAAATTCGATGACGCTTTTCCTGGATGAAATACTTTGCAAAGCGATTAAAGAAGAAGAGCCCAACCAGCAACTGTTCGATTTTCTTTTTCATTCCATTCAACTGTTAGATGTTCAATCGCCTGTGAACAGTGACTTTCATTTGTGTTTCCTCGTCCAACTCACCAAGTACCTCGGTTTTTATCCGGCAGAGAACTTTTCTTCATCGGAAAAAATTTTCAATTTACGTGAAGGTGTTTTCCAGGAGGACCTTCCCGGCCACATGGATTACATGGATCCTGTTCCATCCGGAATATTCGCTTCATTGCTGCAATCTTCAATGAATTTTTCAGCACAGCTTTCTGTTCCCGCAATACAAAAGAGAATGCTGATGGGAAAAATACTTGAGTATTATCGCTTACACCTCACAGGATTTACCGAAGTGAAATCGCTCAGGGTGCTGGAAGAAGTGTGGAGCTAAAAAAACAACCTTGTTGATGGAATTATCCAAAATAAAGTTATTAAATTGGAATGAAGGCAAAATTCTATAGATTGATTATTTTATGGATTGCCTGTAATTCTGCACAAGGTCAAGTACCTACTATTCAATGGCAACGTTCTTTAGGTGGAACTGATCATGACCAGGGAAAAGCAATCTGTAATACAAGAGATGGCAATATAGTAGTTGCTGGTGAGGCTAGCTCTTATGATGGCGATGTTACTTGTCATCAGGGTAATTTTGATATTTGGATTTTGAAATTAGACACTACCGGAGTTGTGATTTGGCAGCAATGTTTGGGGGGCATTGGAGATGAAAGAGTGTTTTCAATAGAACAAACTTCAGATGGAGGGTTTATAATTGGTGGTACTGCGGATGCAAATAGTGGAATTGTTTCAGGGGTTCATGGTAACCTCGATGATTATTGGATTGTTAAAACTGATAGCTTAGGAGTTTTTGTTTGGCAAAAGTGTTACGGTGGGACAGATTTTGATGAGGTTAGTAGTATTCATCAGACAATAGATGGAGGATATATAGTAGTTGGAAGTGCATCTTCGAATAACGGAGATGTTATTGGACATCATGGATGCAATGGATGCTTGGCGGATATCTGGTTATTAAAGCTTGACACTTCCGGAAATATTCTATGGCAACAGATATTTGGTGGTAGCTACATTGATTACTCCGGGTCGGTTAGTGAAGCTTTGGATAGTGGATTCATTATTGCTGGATACACAGCATCTACTGATGGAGATATAACAAATACCCACGGCTCTACAGATGCTTGGATCATCAAAACTAATGGAATTGGTGTGCTGCAATGGCAAAAATGTTATGGCGGAAGTTTGGAAGAGTCTGCCTATTCGATTCAAGCGACTAGTGATGGAAGCTTCATATTTGTTGGCGAAGCCAAATCAAATGATGGAGATGTTATCTCTGCACATTTGGGAGGTGAAGCATGGTTGGTTAAGATTGATTCAATTGGGAATATTATTTGGCAAAAATCTTTAGGTGGAAATGGTGCTGAGGCAGCTTATTCAATCAGTAAAACAGTTGATGGAGGATATTTTATTGTGAGCTTAACGGCATCAAATGATGGTGATGTTTCCGGCCATCACGGTGTAGCGGACTATTGGGCAGTGAAAACCGATAGCTCTGGAAATATCGAGTGGCAGAAATGTTTAGGTGGTAGTGATCTTGAGTGGGCATATCAGGGAATTCAGACGATGGATTCGGGCTATGCTGTTATCGGCTGGTCTGATTCAAATGATGGCGATGTGAGCGGCCATCATTTCCCCTTTCAAGGTAATGCAGATGACTACTGGGTTGTTAAACTTTCATCGCAGGCCACAGATGTTGAGGAGGATTTCGAAATCATTACCGGTTTGAACGCATATTTAAATTCAAATAAGAATCAGTTGCACATAGAATTTCGCGCTAATGATAAAGTAAAAATTCAAATACAATTGCTTGATATAACGGGACGGCTTTTAGTTACAGATGATTTTTCCGCTATGCCAGGCCTAAATATTCGAGATGTAGCCATTGAGAAAATACACTCAGGAATTTATATAACACGGTTAGTTAGTGAGCAATGGACTCTGACGGGGAAAGTAATTAAGCATTAACATAACGCCAAGAAGAAATATTTTTATTGACATATATGGCATTTTCAAATCCACTTCATCCATTTTAAACTTTATGCCAAATTTGTTTACCGCGATTCACATAAAGAATTGAATAATAATAGCATATATCGCTTTTTTCTTTCGGCTTAAAATATGATGTATTCCATTCTTGGGACAGGATTTAGTCCAAGTTAAGATGGATTTTGAGGTGTATTTAACCCTCTCTATTCACTCGTTATGTTTCAAAAAAATCCATTAGGTTTGTTCGTTACTTATTAATTATGACCGACAGAATCAGAACTTTTGAAGAGTACCAGCAAGAATACAAGCGGAGTGTCGAAGATCCTTCTTCATTTTGGGAAGAAAAAGCAGGATCTTTTCAGTGGCGCCAAAAATGGGATAAGGTCCTCGAATGGAATTTCAAAGACCCGGAAATAAAATGGTTTGTAAACGGCAAACTGAATATCACCGAAAATTGTCTCGACAGGCATCTTGAAAAGAGGGGAGATCAGAATGCCATTATCTGGGAACCCAATAACCCTAATGAAAAATTTCGCACACTAACTTATAAGGAACTTCATGATGAAGTCTGCCGCTTTGCAAACGTTTTGAAAAATAACGGTGCGAAAAAAGGTGACCGCATCTGCATTTATATGCCCATGGTTCCTGAATTAGCCATTGCTGTACTTGCCTGTGCCCGCATCGGGGCGATTCACTCTGTCGTTTTTGGTGGTTTCTCTTTTCAATCGCTTGCCGACAGGGTGAATGATGCAAGCTGCAACCTCGTTGTGACAGCAGATGGAGGATTTCGCGGTGCAAAAGATATTGCGCTGAAAAGTATTGTTGACGAAGCACTTCTCCAATGTGCGTCAGTAAATAAAGTAATCGTTTTACAACGCACAAAAGTTCCTGTTAAAATGAATATAGGAAGAGACATCTGGTGGCATGATGAAATCAAAAAAGTAAACAGTGATTGTCCTGCAGAAGTGATGGACAGCGAAGACATGCTCTTCATTCTTTACACCAGCGGATCAACAGGCAAACCAAAGGGTGTAGTGCATACCTGTGGAGGCTATATGGTTTATACCAGCTATACTTTTCAGAATGTTTTTCAATACAACGACAAAGAAGTGTATTGGTGTACAGCTGATGTGGGTTGGATCACCGGTCACAGTTACCTCGTCTATGGACCTTTGCTGAGTGGCGCTACCACGCTTATGTTTGAAGGTATTCCTACATTCCCTGATGCAGGCAGGTTTTGGAGCGTAATTGACAAACACCAGGTGAATATATTTTACACCGCGCCAACAGCAATCCGTTCACTGGAAGCAATGGGACTTGATTTTGTAAATCCATACAAGCTGGATTCTTTGCGCGTGCTCGGATCAGTTGGCGAGCCGATCAACGAAGAAGCGTGGCAATGGTATCACAAAAATATAGGGAAGGAAAAATGTCCCATCGTAGATACATGGTGGCAAACAGAAACAGGCGGCATTATGATTTCCCCTCTGGCCGGAATTACAAAAACGAAACCATCATTTGCAACGCTTCCGCTGCCGGGTATTCAACCTATGCTGGTTGATGAAAAGGGAAATGAACTAATGGGAAATAATGTGGAAGGAAGACTTTGTATAAAATTTCCATGGCCTTCAATCCTTCGTACTACTTATGGCAGCCACGAACGCTGCCGCGAAAATTATTTCTCACATTTTCCAAACCTCTATTTCACAGGTGACGGTTGCAGGCGGGATGAAGACGGCTACTACCGCATTACCGGCCGGGTGGATGACGTTATCAAGGTTTCAGGTCACCTGCTGGGCACCGCCGAAATCGAAAATGCAATCGACAGGCATCCGGACATTGTAGAAAGTGCAGTGGTCGGCTTTCCTCACGACATCAAAGGCTGGGGCATTTATGCGTTCGTCATTCCTGAACACCATCGAAGTGATACAGATGTTCTCAAGAAGGAAATTGTTGATATTGTTTCGAAATATATTGGCGCCATTGCAAAGCCTGATAAAATTCAAATTGTAAAAGGACTTCCTAAAACACGCAGCGGAAAAATTATGCGGAGGATTCTCAGGAAAATCGCAGAAGGAGAAATGTCAAACCTTGGCGACATTTCCACTTTGCTGGATCCATCAGTCGTGGAAGAAATAAAAACAGGAGCAGTATCATGATCAATTCAATCCAGGAAATTTTCGAGAGGGATTTGAAAAAACTTTCCGATGAAATTCATCAATACAAAGACGAAGCACAGATCTGGAAAACTGTGGATGGCATCAGCAACAGTGCCGGAAACCTATGCCTTCATATCTGCGGAAATCTCCGGCATTTTATCGGAGCTACTTTGGGAAGTAATGGATACATCCGCAACCGGGAAGCGGAATTCGCATTGAAAAACATTCCGAAAGAAAAACTGATTGCTGAAATAGAAGTTACCATGCAATCAGTGAAGGATACATTAACGGCACTTGATCCTGGGAAAATGAAGAAAAATTATCCGTTGGAGGTATTGGGAAAGATTACCACTACTGAGTATTTCCTCATACACCTTATAGCGCACCTGGATTACCACCTCGGACAAATCAATTATCACCGCAGATTGGTTAAATAAAAGTCAATTGTCCTTGCGTATTGCACTGGATTGCTTTTTAGTTGTCACATTCGCATTCTCCAGCTATCTTCGTTTCGAAAAAAAAATTTGTGAGCAAATCCCTTGTCATAATTCCGACCTACAACGAAAAGGAAAACGTAGAGAAAATGATCAGGAAGATTTTTTCCCTTCCACACGATTTTCATTTGCTGGTAATTGACGATGGTTCTCCGGATGGTACTGGAAATATCGTAAAACATTTACAAAAAGAATTCGCTGGTAAATTGCACTTGCTCGAGCGCTCAGGTAAACTTGGATTAGGCACTGCATACATCACGGGTTTTAAATGGGCCATTGAAAATAAATATGATTTCATTTTCGAAATGGATTGTGACTTTTCACACAATCCCGATGACCTTCTCCGGCTTTATCATGCCTGTGCAAACGAAGGCGCAGATGTAGCAATTGGCTCGCGTTATATTAAAGGGGCCAACGTGGTGAACTGGCCGCTTGGACGCGTCATCATGTCGTATTACGCCAGCGTGTATGTGCGCATGATAACGGGGATTCATATCAAGGATACCACTGCAGGATTCAAATGTTACCGGAGAAGAGTACTGGAAACGATAGAACTCGACAAAATAAAGTTTATCGGTTATGCATTCCAGATTGAGATGAAATTCACTGCATGGAAGCATGGTTTTAAAATAGTGGAGGTCCCGATTGTATTTACTGATCGCACTGAAGGAACCAGTAAAATGAGCAAAGGTATTTTCCAGGAAGCGGTACTTGGAGTCATTCAACTGCGCTGGAAAAGCCTTTTCAGGAAATATAAAAAAGCCAATCTCTAAACGCAATAAAAATGACAACTGAGACCAAACCCAACATTACTTTCGGAGGTACTATTCCGAAAATTTATGATGAAGTATTAGGCCCTGTTTACTTTGAGCCTTATGCAATCGACATTGCAGACCGTGTTGCAGCTTTGAAGCCGGCAACTATTCTTGAAACTGCTTGCGGAACCGGAAGGGTTACAATGCATCTTAACAGTGCAATCCCCAATGCACAAATAACAGCAACAGATATTAATCCTGACATGTTTGCCATTGCGCAGCAAAAACTGAAAGGCAGTTCCGTTGAATTTAAGCAGGCGGATGCAACAGCACTTCCATTTCCTGACAACAGTTTCGACTGTGTGGTGGCGCAATTTGGAATTATGTTTTATCCTGACAAAGTAAAAGGTATTGCAGAAGCATTACGCGTGCTGAAACCTGGCGGAACATATATTTTTAATGTGTGGGGAAAGATTGAAGACAATGGAATGAGCCAGACAGGCCGCCAGATTGTATCAGAGTTTTTTGAAAATGATCCTCCGGCGTTTTACAATATTCCTTATTCAATGCACAATGTGGAGGATGTTTTGGACATCATTAAAAAAGGAGGATTTACAGACGTGCAACATGAAGTATTGACAAAAGAAAGCATTGCAGACTCTGCTGAATTTATGTCTGCCGGGCTTGTAGAAGGAAATCCGATTGCCAATGCAGTCCGCGAAAGAGATCCCGCAGCAGTAGAAATTTTGAAAGCCAAAGTATTTGAAACATTGGTGAAACGGTTTGGTGATCATCCCTGCAAAACTTCTATGCGGGCAATTGTATTTACCGCGAAAAAG
>JBDTTM010000020.1:0-22091 GCA_039930605.1 Bacteroidota bacterium | reverse complement strand
AATTCCGATTTCATCTGGTCAAGGTGTTCCTGGTGGCTCAGGCTGTTTTGCATCAAAGACCCTTCCAGCACATTCAGTTGGCTTTCGAGGTCAGCGAGAATGGTTTTGTTGTTACCGATTGCTGCAAACAAATGCTCTGCCTTGGTACTGATAGATGAAAATTCATGATTCGCCTTATTAAGTTCCTGCTGCAACATATTCTTGCCGGAAACCATTTTCTCTTTCCGCTGCCTGGTTTCAGAAAGATCGCGCTGCATGTTATCACGCAACGCTTTTACTTTTGAAAGTGAAACAGAAAGTTCTTCGATCTCTTTGGAAAGAAGTTCAATGTGTTTAGCACGCCCGATTCTTTTTCCGTCAAACAAACCTACAGAACCTCCGCTGAGTGCATGTTTTGTGCGGCAATACTTTCCATTTTGGGAAATAAAAACGCAGGATTTATTTTCATTCTGCAATCCCGGCGTGCTGTCCTGGTTTTTGGTTACGATGTAAACATTGCGAAGCAGGTAGCGGCAGAGCGGGAGATACTTCGCTTCCACATCAAGGATGTCGAGCGCATGTACACAACCATCAATATTTCCCGGGGTTGAGAAATTTTCATCTTCAAAATTTTTCAGGATGAAAAAGTTCGCGCGGCCTTTGGAGGCTTCACTTAATAAGTTAACAGCCTTACTGGCTTCCTCGATGTCATCAATTACAAAGTAATTCATGTATGGATCGAGGTAAATTTCCAGTGCTGACTTGTATTCATTTCCTGCAGAAAGAATATCACTGAATAAAGGTGCCTGCGCAGCTTTGGAAGCACTCTTTTTGATAAAACGTAGTGACTCCGGGTATCCTTCCAGGTTGTCGACGAGACTTTTGGTAAGCTTGTATTCGTTTTCTTTTGCGTCCAGTTTCCGGCCTTCCCCCATCATCTCATCAGAGAGACGTTTCAATTCCTCGTCCATGTAGATGATGCTTTCTGCCATCTGCTCTTCGCTTTCTATCAATGACTGAAGCTCGATCTCACGAAGTTCTTTTTCCGCCTTTGTGTCTATCGTCTTCGCTAAAAGTGGTTCGTGCTCATTTGACTTAAGTTCTGTATCCGTTCTCAGGCGATCGATTTCTTTGTGTAAAGAATCCTTCCTGGCCTGGGCAACAGCATACGTTTTTTCTGATTCATGCATCGAAAGCTGGATGGATTTCACCTCATGCGAAACAAGATTGACTTCACTCTTTAATGAATCATGGTTCAATTTTGCGGAGTCAAGTACCGCACGTAAATCCTGCAACTGCTGTTGAAGCTGCGCCAACAGGTTTTCTTCAGTGAATTTTTCTTCTTCCAGCAAACTGATCTGGTCCTGCGTCTGCACAAGATTGTTTTTGTCGCCGGTTAACTGTTGCGTCAGTTTCGTCTCTTTGTCCTGGAGGTATTTCAGCTTTTCATTGCTGATCTTCTTGTCATTTTCCTGCTGCCGTATGTGTGCAGTTTTTTCATTCAGTTGCTTTTGTGCTTCGGCAAGTTCTTTTTCAAGATCAAGGTTGATCAGCTTGTCGTGCTGAAGCTTCGATTCTGTTTCTGCAATCTGCGCTTCCAATGCAATGCGTTCTTCAACCTGGTGAGTTTCCTGGTGAAGCAATTCATCATAAGTCGTTTTGTTGGAAGCAATCGTAAACAATGCCAGCTCGGTGCTGAGTTCTTTATACTGCTCTTTTAATTTATAGTAGCGCTCCGTTTTTCTTGCCTGCGACTCCAGCGACTTCAGATTTTTTTCAATCTCAAACAACAAATCATTGACACGATTCAGATCTGCATCTGTCTCTTCGAGCTTGTTGAGTGTTTGTTTCTTTCGTACTTTGTATTTTGAAATTCCTGCAGCTTCTTCAAATAAAAGTTTGATAGAATTATTTTTATCATTCAGGATTTCATCCACCATCTTCAATTCAATGATGGCATAGGAGTCAGAACCAATACCGGTATCCATGAAAAGATCAGTAATGTCTTTGAGCCTGCATGAAACATTGTTCAATAGGTATTCACTTTCCCCGGTGCGGTATAACCGACGGGTAATTGTAACAGTGGAATATTCAGTCGGCAGAATATTTTTAGTATTCTCAAACGAGATGCTCACCTCGGCAACACCGGCCTGTTTGCGGGTCTTCGTACCGTTAAAGATGATATTTTCCATCTTCTCGCTGCGGAGCAAACGGGTCTTTTGTTCACCCAGTACCCATCGCATGGCATCTACTACATTGCTCTTTCCGCTGCCGTTCGGACCCACGATTGAGGTCACACCTTTGTCAAAGTTTATGACGGTCTTATCGCCAAAACTTTTAAATCCTTTAATCTCAAGAGAAGTTAAACGCATAATTTCAATTTTATCGCGCGCAAAAATAATTTTTTAATTCAGGCGACACGGATTGTTGATAAGTTCCGAAGATAATTCCCGAAACCTTAATTGACGAAATGCTGACAATAAACTTATTAACCTTTAGCAATTTTCGCCTGTGAATCCGTCCTGCCCCACTCACCGAAGGTAATAGAAAATTAACAATCCTTTAGAGATGTATACAATTCAGAGAAATAGATTTGTTAAAGCAATGCAACCGTTGAATCTTTACATCACGAAATCCCCGATGGAGAGTTGAATGAAGCACATATTTAATCAATAAGGTCATGGTAAAAAAATCAAATAGTCCGAATGTAGCTTCCAATCAGCTCTTTGGCGTGTTAAAAACAATTTTTGTTTATTATTATTCGATTTATACTTTTACCGCCTCCAAAAAAGTTAACTTAATTTAACCTAAGACTATGGGACGAAATTTTTACCTTTCACTAATTCTTTTCAGCGCGGTTCTTTCAAATGCATTTGCACAGTCAGGCGAAATTCGCGGGACTATTAAAGAAAGAGGCGGAAAAGACGGGGTTCCTTTTGCAAGTGTTGCAGCTACACAAGGCGGACAACAGGTCATTGCAACCCTTACTGACCTTGATGGTAACTACACGCTGAAACCACTCGGTCCCGGCAAGTATGATGTGAAAGCAACCTGTGTGGGCTACAGTCCTGCACAGACGAATGGCGTTCTCGTCACCGTTGACAAAATATCTTTTGTCAATATGGATCTTGGTAAGGGGATTGACATTGATGTAGTAGAAGTTATTGACTACAAAATCCCATTGCTTGACAAAGGACAAACCGCTGTTCAAAAGACAATGACGTATGAGGAAATCCAGGCAGCACCATTGCGGGATGTGAATTCAGTTGCGGCTCAGTCTGCAGGTGTATTCCAGCGCGATGAAGGCAAAGAGTTGAACGTTCGTGGTTCAAGATCTGATGGTACTGCTTATTATGTAGATGGAATTAAAGTGCGCGGAGGTTCGAATGTAACTTCACAGGGTGCTGAACAGATCACGGTGATTACCGGTGGCTTGCCGGCACAATATGGTGATGCAACCGGCGGTGTTGTTGCAATTACGACAAGAGGACCCTCTCCCCAGTTTCATTATGGACTGGAAGGTGAAACCTCTCATTTTATTGATGCTTTTGACAACAACCGTTTATCTGCGGCTTTTTCAGGTCCCATTTTGTCATCACACGATTCTGTAGGAAAGAAAACTACAGTTGCAGGATATTTTATTTCTGCTGACTGGTTATATGACAAAGATCCAAGTCCATCTGCTGTCGGTCAATGGGTAGTAAAAGATGATGTTCAAAAACGTTTGGAATCAGCTCCTCTTTTGAAATCCCCTACAGGTGACGGATTCGACAGACGTGGTGAATACCTTACCTATGACAGTCTGGAACACCATAAAGAAAGAAAGAATGTTGCCCGGCACAATTATGTAATCAATGGAAAGCTCGACATCAGGCCGATAAAGAATTTTTATGTAACGCTGGGAGGAACTTATGAGCATGAACGCAGGCATGATTTCATCGATATTTATTCATTGGCAAACTCTTATTACAATAACCAGGTTACGGAAAACCAGTACCGAGTATTCGGTAAAATCCAACAGCGTTTCGGAGACGATGAAGTTCAAAAAACCAGTGCATCAGTTGTAAAGCATGCTTTCTATACATTACAAGCTGACTATACAAAAAACACCAGCGAAGATGGAAATGATCAGCACATGGATAAAGTTTTCCGCTATGGTTATGTAGGTAAGTTTACCACGCATATTGAGGATTTTCGGTTGACTGATGCAATCCAGATAATCACCCCGCAGGACACTACATATCGTGATCTTATTTTACAGGATGCCATCATCACACAACCACTGGACTACGAACCTTATGCAGGAAGCCCATATACTTCTGCTTTTGCAAACCAGTATTTTGAATTGAATCCGGGCGATTATACCCTTGGACAAGTGGTTGCCAACAATGGAATTATAAATGGTGATAACCGCTTAACATTGAATTCTTATGGATTGTGGGCGTTGCCGGGCCGGACAAGAACTTTCTATGGTAAATCTGAAAATAACCAGTTCAGGATTGTTGCTTCAGGATCGGCCGATATAAAAAATCACAACATCGTACTTGGTTTTGAATATGAGCAACGTGAAGACCGTGGTTACAGCGTTTCGCCAAGCGGATTATGGTCTTTAATGCGTGGGCTTGCTAATTCCAGCCTGATCAATTACGAGTCTACTCCATACTATACTTATGATAACGGGGATACTGTTGGAAACCTTCAATTCATTTACAACCAGACGAGGAACCTGGCCGGCGAAGCAGCAAATGGTTTCTATGAAAATGTCCGCGATAAATTTGGTATTGATTATCACCGCTATGTTGACATTGACAACTATACACCGGAAGATTTTTCACTTAATATGTTTTCAACCGATGAGTTGCTGAATTTCGGTTTTGTAAGTTATTATGGTTATGACTATTTAGGAAATGCAACCAAGGATAACCCAAGCATCACGGACTTCATTACCAATAAAGACGCGAGCAATAATTTTATCCGCCCGATGGGTGCTTTCCGCCCGATTTATGTTGCAGGATATATTGCTGATAAATTTACTTTCAACGATATCCAGTTTAATATTGGTTTACGTGTTGACCGCTTTGACGCCAATCAACCAATCCTGAAAGATAAATACTTGTTGTACCCTGCTTATACTGCAGGCTCTGATGCCTTGAAGGCGAAGTTCCCTTTTTATACACTTCCAAGTAACATAGCTTCGGATGCAGTCGTGTATGTAAATGATGTTAAAAATCCTTCGGGCTCAGGTCCAATCGGTTTCCGCCAGGGAGATAAATGGTTTGATGCTCAGGGTAACAGTATTTCAGACGTGAATACGCTGGCCAATCAAAGTGGTACCGGTATCGCGCCTTACATTCAGGAGAAATATTTTGATGTGCTGGATAAAGGTTTGCTAACACCGGATGCATTCGGTGACTACGAGCCACAAACTACCTTTATGCCGCGGATTGCATTTTCATTCCCGATCTCTGATGAGGCTTTCTTCTCTGCGCACTATGATGTACTTACTCAACGTCCGCAAAGTGCAGGCCTGATTCAATTCCGTCCGGATCTTTACTATGCACTTGCTCAGGGAAACTCTCTCACAAATTCAAACCCGTCGCTGAAGCCTGAAAAAACGACTGACTACGAAATTTCCTTCCAGCAAAAATTGTCGCGCAGCTCTGCCATCTCCCTTTCTGCATTCTATAAAGAGTTAAGAGATATGATACAGGTAATCAGCGTTCAGTATGCATACCCTATCGACTATTTTACTTTTGGAAACATAGACATCGGAACAGTAAAAGGACTCACTTTGAGTTATGATTTGAGGCGTACCGGAAATATCCGCATGACTGCAAGCTATACGCTGCAGTTTGCCGAAGGAACAGGATCGAATTCCGGTTCTAATGGACGACTCATTGCCCAACAGGGACAAACAAACCTGAGAGAACCTAAGCCGCTTGATTTTGACCAGCGGCACCAGTTGACTGCGTCCTTCGATTACCACTATGGCAAAGGCAAGGATTACAATGGACCGGTTTGGTTTAACAAGCAGGTTTTAGCCAACGCCGGATTGAACTGTACTTTCCGTTCAGGGTCGGGCACTCCTTATACACGCAAGAAAAATGTAACTCCGGAAGCTGATTTTACAACAGCAGCGAACGGCCGTTTCCAACTTGATGGTTCAGTGAACGGATCACGTTTACCATGGCAGTACCGTGTTGATGCCAAGCTTGACAAAGAGTTTGAATTGAAAATGGGTAAGAAGGGGAACGGTGAAAAGAGAAGATCTTATACATTGGGAGTATACGTCCAGGTGTTGAATGTATTTGATGCACGCAACGTCATTTCAGTTTACTCAGCAACAGGAAGTCCTACCGATGACGGATATCTTTCATCTGCATCAGCGCAGAATGATATCAGCGGTAAGTTGAGCAGGGAGGCATATACCAATCAATATGAGATTGCGGAAAATAACCAGGGTAACTACAGCTTACCAAGACGAATCCGGGTAGGTCTGCAACTTGACTTTTAATAACCAAATTTGAAAACAGCTAAGAATTCTATTCATATCATTATGAGAAAAATTATCTTAACATCTCTTTTCGCATTCATTTCAGTTTCCCTCTTAATTGCAAAAGAAAATGTAAACAATGATCACCGTACCGGGGGAGGACCCGGTGGTGGTGGAGATCATACTTTGGCATCGTGTAATAAGTCCACAGCACAGACAGATCTTGACATCAATAATATCCGGACCAAAATTTTTATCAATGGTGATATGTGGTGGGATCTGGTAGGTACTGCTACTTATGAAGTACCAAAGGGATCAGGTAAACATTCATTGTTTGCCGGCGCAGTGTGGGTGGGTGGATATGACAACTCACATAACCTGCGTGTAGCTGCTCAAACTTATCGCCAGTCAGGCGACGATTTCTGGCCTGGTCCGGTGAATATTACAACTACTGATGTTACACCGGATGTATGTACCAAGTTCGATCGTCACTTCCGTGTTACCAGGGATGAAGTACAACAGGCGATTGCATTGTGGTCAGATGCAAATGGTGGATACCCTGCAGGTTACGTGCCACCGCAGGTAATGCAGGATTGGCCGGGTAACGGAGATGATGCAGAACATGGCGCAGGTGCAGGATATGTACATTTCCTGGCTCCGTTTTTTGACAGGAATGTGGATGGAATTTATGACTGGCAGGATGGTGATTACCCTTACTTCGAATTTAATTCTTCTGCGCCGGTATGTGATGACCGCATGTTAGGTGACCAGTCACTTTGGTGGGTATTTAATGACGTAGGTAACGTTCACCGTGAAACCGACAGCCAGTTCCCAATCGGACTGGAAATCCAGGCGCAGGCGTTTGCTTTTGCAACGAATGATGAAATCAACAACATGAGTTTTTATAAATACAAAATCATCAACAGGAATACGACTACCAATATAGACAGTTGCTATTTCGGTGCATGGGTGGATCCTGATTTGGGTAATTACCTTGATGACTATGTAGGTTGTGATGTGAAACGCGGTTTTGGGTATTGCTATAATGGTGATGCAAATGACGAAGGTATTGCAGGTTATGGATTCAATCCTCCTGCTGTGGGTGTGGATTTCTTCCAGGGTCCTGCTGCTGATGTTGGCGACCACCGGGATAATGACCGCGACAGTTGTATTGACTGTACTTTTATTCCGAATGCAGAGGGAGGAATAGATACTGTTCCAGACACTGAGGTTCCGGAGCTTATCATAATGTCGAAGTTCGTTTATTACAATAATAATAATGATGCGATCGTTGGTAACCCTTCAGGCGCTGAAGATTATTATGGCTACCTGAAAGGAATCTGGCGTAACAATAGCCCGATGAGCTATGGTGGAAATGGACATGGCGGAGGTTTTGGTGGTACCACTGATCTTTGTGATTTCATGTTCCCGGGTAATTCAGATCCAAATCATTGGGGAACCAATGGACTTCCAGAAGCTGACTGGGATGAAGTAACCGCACAGAATATTCCTGATGACAGAAGGTTTTTGCAATCGTCCGGACCATTTACACTTAAACCGGGAGCTGTTAACTTTATTACCACCGGTGCTGTGTGGGCGCGTGCTACCAATGGTGGACCACTTGCATCAGTACGTTTGGTTCGACAGGCTGACGACTATGCACAGGCACTCTTTAATAATTGCTTCAAAGTTGTGGATGGACCTGATGCACCTGAAATGACTATCCGTGAATTGGATAAGGAAATTATTTTATCTATTGATAATTCTAAATTATCCAATAACTATAAAGAACAATACAGTGAAGTAGATCCGAATACCACTGTGGCGAGTTATTATAACTTCCAGGGTTACCAGATATTCCAGACGGTAGATCCTTTTGTTTCAGTGAATGATGTACACAATCCTGACAAAGCGAGATTGGTTGTGCAATGTGATGTGAAGGATGGAGTTTCACAGATTGTAAACAACTATTTTGACCAGGTAACACAGGGATGGACACCGCTTGAAGAAGTAAATGGTGGTGACAATGGATTGAAACATACGTTCCGTGTTACGAATGATCTTTTCGCAACCGGTGATCCAACGATGGTCAATCATAAAACTTATTACTTCCTCTCGGTTGCCTATGCATACAATGCCGGGGAATCTGCGTCTGATCCATATTCACCTACAGGAAGAAATCAGCCTTATAAATCAGGTAGAAAGAATATTAAAATTTACACCGCTATTCCTCATATCACGGACCCGGAAGCTTATGGAACTGAATTAAGCGCTTCTTATGGAGACGGACCGGAAATTACGCGAATTGAAGGAACCGGAAACGGACACCAATTGGGCGGGGATCGTCTTGCATTGGATCTGAAAAGAAACAGTGATTATAATAAACTATTCAGTGCGCCTTTCATGATTGATCATCCTACCTATGAAAGAGCTAAAGGACCTGTGGATATCCGTATTTATGATCCTGTTGCTATCCAGGGCGGTGATTTCGAAATCAGGATGGTTGCACACCTTGATTCAGTGACAGATCCAAAAGGTCATGATGTTGTAAGGGATACATTCATTACAACAGTACCAGCAAATTATCTTGATACGAGTTACTTTTATGATTACAATAATCCGATTTTGGATTCTGCCGGAATAGTAAATGATACTATTGCTATGAATCTGGATACTACAGGCTTGATTATCACTTTTCCTAATGATACTGTTTACTTAGTCGATACTACTTATACCATCGATACGCTTGTTGTATATGATACAACGTATAATGATACTGGCTTTGCAACTTCCCAACATATTGATTCAACTACGAATTATGTAATAACCGATACATTGTGGGTATTGAAAAATACAACGACAGGTGTGATAGATACTTCCCTGAAGACATTGTCATCGCCTTACGATCAGTTATTCCCTAACTACGGATTTTCGATTAATATGGCCCAGACACCTAAAACTGCAAGGGAGCCAGGTGACGATGCGACCGGGGGGGCTGGGTTTATCAATTCGTCAATATCATACGACAGTCCGACACAACGATGGTGGGGTGGAGTGAATGATTTTGACGCAGATCCGAATTTGAATTGGATCCGAAGCGGAAAGGAAGATGCAACGGATTATAAATTCCTCAGCGGGGAATTTGACGGCCAGCAGGTTTATGAAAAAATAATTAATGGTTCTTGGGCACCATACAGGTTTACGTCTTACGACATTAGCACAAATGGCCCGGCAAATAACGCTAATTCATTTGGTCAAAATAGGTTCTATAACCAGGCAAGTGTAGATGTGGTTATAACAACTGATAAGTCTAAATGGAGCCGCTGTCCAGTTGTTGAAGAATCCTATTCAGATACTCTTGCTGTGAGTCTTAATCCCGGAACAGCCCGCAGGATGAAATTGAGGCAGAGTTTATCATTGGATATCAATGGCAACACGATTGTTGGCGATACAGGATGGAGTTTCTTCCCCGGATATGCAGTAAACTTAGAAACAGGTGAACGTCTTCAGATGGCATTCGGTGAAAACAGCTACTATGGACCGCAACATGGATATTCAAGTGGTACAGGTTCAGACATGAAGTGGAATCCGAATACATTGGTAACCGATACAGATAGATATGGAAGATACATTCTTGGAGGCCGGCATGTGATTTATGTCTTCGCGCATACTTCCGCAATGGGTATTTATAATGGTACGAAAGCGCTCGGCGATTCAATCACCAAAACCACAGCCACCAATAAAACCTGGGGAAGTTGCATGTGGGTAGGTTATCCTGCATTGGCAAGCGGTGAAGCCCTTCCTGATTTTTATGGAACAGGTGGCGGATATTCAAATGATGTCACCATCCGCATCAGGGTCGCAAAACCATATTCAAAGTACAACCCGAATCCGGTTGCATTGAATGACAGTTTCCCGTATTATAAATTCTCTACCAATGACCTTGTTCCATTGTCAAACAATGTAGAGAAAGCAAAAACGGCGCTTGACCTGATTAATGTTGTTCCGAATCCATATTATGCGTATTCAGCTTATGAAAAGAATCAATTGGATTACAGGGTGAAAATTGTGAACCTGCCTCCAAAATGTACGGTGACTATATTTACGCCAAGCGGAACACTTATCAGGAAGTATAAGAGGGATGTTGCAGGTGACAATACAGCCGGTGGAATTTTCGATCCGAAAGCGGACTTAAATCTTGAAAGTTCCATAGACTGGGATTTGAAAAATAGTGCGGGCATTCCTGTTGCCAGCGGATTATATATCATCCATGTCGAAGCTCCTAATGTAGGTGAGAAGACCATTAAATTCTTCGGTGTACTTCGTCCAATTGACCTTGATACTTTCTAAATCTACACAAAACCGAACCTATGAGAAATACATATAAAACCTTATTACTGGTAATCCTTGCGCTTCCATTGGCAAGCAAAGGAGGCAACCCGGATCGTGCCGGTCAGGCAGGAGCTACTGAACTGTTGGTAAACCCCTGGGCGAAGTCATCGGGCTGGGGAAATGTAAATACCGGAAGTGTAAGTGGGGTGGAAGCAATCTTTGGCAACGTGGCCGGAGTAGCTACTACTAAAAAGATTGAAATTGCTTTTGCACATTCAGTCTGGTTAAAAGGAAGTGGAATGAGTGTGAATACACTTGGAGGTACTTTCAAGGTAGGAGAGGGCAGCGTAATGGGTCTTTCTCTCATGTCGTTCAGCTTTGGAGATATTCCGATCACAACTGTTGATCAACCGGAGGGTGGTTTGGGCGATTTCAGTCCGCAGTTCCTGAATATTTCATTGTGCTATGCAAAAGCATTTTCAAATAGTATTTATGGCGGACTGAATGTGAAAGTGGTGAATGAAAGTATTTCCAATGTTGACGCCAGTGGTGTTGCATTGGATGCGGGAATTCAGTACGTCACAGGTTTTAATGCTGACCGCGATAATTTCAAAGTAGGTATTACATTGAAGAATGTAGGTACACCAATGAAGTTTGGTGGTGATGGTCTTTCATCACGTACACTTGTGAGCAACGTTTCTCCTTCTTATGAATACACTGTTCAGCAGCGTGCCAATGGATTTGAAATTCCATCATTGCTTGGAATAGGAATCACTTACGACGGCAAACTTGCAAAGGATCATCGCCTGAGTCTTGGTCTTGGCTTTACATCGAATTCTTTTACACAGGATAATTTCCAGGGAGGCCTTGAATACGCATTTAAAGAATATTTTATGCTTCGCGGCGGATATGTGTATGAAGAAAATATCGGGAATGATGAACTTCGTACTACTGTGTTTACCGGTCCATGTGCAGGATTAACCATCCAGGTGCCATTGGGAAAGAACAATACCAAGTTCGGTATTGATTACTCTTACAGGGCAACCAATCCATTCGACGGTACCCATACATTCGGGGCCTATTTTATTTTGTAAAAAATCCTTTTTATCTTTGCAGAGAAAACAATCCCGGTGTGAATCGGGATTGTTTTGCTTTTAACACCTATTATACTATGTCGGTTTCCTATTACACTGAAGAGGGCCTTAAAAGGCTGCAGGATGAGTTAGCACAATTAAAGAAGGTTGAACGGCCACGTATTTCTGCGCAGATCGCTGAAGCACGTGACAAAGGTGATTTGTCTGAGAATGCTGAATACGATGCTGCAAAAGACGCGCAGGGCATGCTTGAACTTCGTATTTCCAAACTCGAAACAGTAATGGCCAACGCGCGGCTGGTTGATGAAAGTAAGCTGGATAATTCCAGGGCGCTTGTGCTTTCTAAAGTGAAGATCAAGAACAAAGGCAATGGCCAAACCATGACGTATACGCTGGTGGCAGAAAACGAAGCCGATCTTAAATCAGGAAAAATTTCTGTAAGCTCACCAATAGGGAAAGGTTTACTCGGAAAAAAAGTTGGTGACCTGGCGGTGATTGAAGTGCCTTCAGGAAAGATGAAATTCGAAATTGTCTCTATCAGCAGGTAACTGATTTTACTATTTGTTGTTTTGTAGACCAAACACGATGGCAACCATTTTTTCAAAAATTATTTCCGGCGAAATTCCAAGCTATAAAATAGCAGAGACCAATTCCTGCTACGCATTTCTGGATGTCAGTCCGCTGGCAAAAGGACATACGCTGGTAGTACCGAAGCAGGAAGTGGATTATATTTTTGATATGGATGATGCAATGCACACCGAACTCTGGCAGTTTGCCAGGCAGGTTTCGAAAGCTGTAAAAGCTGCAGTTCCTTGCAAACGTATCGGCGTAGCAGTGATCGGTCTGGAAGTGCCGCATGCACATATCCACCTGATTCCCATGAATAGGGTAAGCGATATGAATTTTGCAATGCCGAAACTTTCTTTTTCCAAAGATGAAATGGAGGCAACTGCTGAAGCGATCCGCAGGCAGTTTACTTTGTAATTAGCCGGGCAGGATTTTCTGACAGGAAGGATTTCCATCCACCTGTAATTTTCTTTTTACTTCCGGAATTTGCGTTGTGCTGAAAAAAGTGACAGACTGCTGCCGCCAGCCCGTCTGTAGCGTCCAGTTTTTTGGGGAGCTCTTTCAACGACAAAAGCGTTTGCAGCATTGCGGCCACCTGTTCTTTAGATGCATTTCCGTTTCCGGTAATAGACTGTTTGATTTTTTTAGGAGAATATTCGAAAATCGGAATGGTGCGAAAAAGTCCTGCTGCCATGGCTACTCCCTGTGCCCGGCCCAGTTTCAGCATGCTTTGTACATTTTTTCCGAAAAAGGGTGCTTCGATGGCGAGGTCATCCGGCTGGTATTTGTCAATGAGCGAAAGCGTGTATTCGAAAATTGTCTTCAGCTTCAAGGCATGATCATTCAGCTTGCTGAGGTGAAGAACACCCAGGTCTACCACTTCCATTTTGTTTCCTGCAACTGAAATCAGTCCATAGCCCATAATGGTTGTGCCAGGATCAATACCAAGAATTATTTTGTCAGCAATAATTTTCACCGTCTTTATTAAATGAGAATGTGTTTAAAATGATACAGCAGCGTCAGGATTGCAAATAACTTTGTATTATTCTTGTTCATTCTACAGCGTGGAGCAAAGTAAAGCAAATAAGGGTAACCCGTATTGGTATGGTGGCATCAAGTTATTGATAGCGGCGATAGCTTTTATTTTTATTTACAGGCAGGTTTTCAGCAAGGAGAATTTTTCAGACATACTGCTTGAATACCGCCAGCTGTTTCTGAACTCTGGAAATGGAACCTCTTTTGTAATTGTAGTGTTGCTCATGCTGGTAAACTGGTCGCTGGAAGCATTGAAATGGAAACTGATGATGAGGCGGCTTGAATCGGTTCCGTTTACAAGAGCACTTGCAGCTGTATTCTCCGGCTTAACAGTAAGCTTCTTTACACCCAACAGGATCGGAGAGTATGCAGGAAGGATTTTTCACTTGCGATCAGCGAACAGGATTAAGGGGACGCTGGTTACCATCCTGGAGAACCTGAGCCAGTTAATTATCACGGTGGTGATTGGTTCTGTATCGCTTGTTTTTTATTTACAACGTTATTCCGGACTTCATGAATATATTCTTTGGGTGATAGGAGTGCTCATGGTATTTTTTTCTGCGGCCATCCTGTTCCTTTTCCTGGAAGTTCCGGTGCTGGAGCAATCCATCTTAAAAATGAAGCGGCTGAAAAAACTGAGTCCCTACTTCGAAGTGCTCTCTGAATATAAAAAAGATGAACTGTTGGTTTTAATTTGCCTTGCATTGCTGCGATATATGGTTTTTACTTTCCAGTTTTTAATGCTGCTGAAAATATTTGATGTCAATGGGCCCTTGTTGTTGATGATTCTTCTTATCAACATGATATTTTTTGTGTTGACGCTGGTTCCCACTTTTGCATTGGCAGAAATAGGTGTGCGTGGTGCTGTTGCAACTTATTTTCTTTCCAGGGTATCACCTGATTCACTGGCCATTCTGAACGCATCCGTGTCGCTATGGCTGATCAATCTTGTAACACCTGCGCTCATTGGAATTGCATTTATTTTTCAGTTCCGTTTCAACAAGGACAAAGGGTAAAATGGTACAGGTACTCTTCATAGCTACAACATTGCTTTCCTTTATTTATGCAGGTTTCCTGTGCTGGTGCATAAGGGGCTGGATGCGGCTGCAACCCGTCGATTCTAATCAATTTAAAGATCAACAACCGGTATCAATTTCAGTTATTATTCCTGCCAGGAATGAAGCTGAAAATATCTTTGATTGTTTGTCAGATTTTATTCGCCAGGATTATCCTTTCGATTCTTTCGAGGTAATTGTAGCCGATGACCACTCCAACGATGATACTTCGGCAATCGTGCAAAAATTCATTCATGACCATCCTGCACTCCGGATTCAGTTGTTGCAGTTGAAAGCCGGAGGCGAAAATAAGACTTATAAAAAGTATGCAATTACGTCAGCCATCGACATTTCTGCCGGCGAACTGATTATTACTACTGATGCTGATTGCAGGAGAGGCAGGATGTGGCTCAAATCAATTGCCGGATATTATGCAAGTTGTCATCCGGAAATGATCAGTGCGCCGGTAATTTTTGAAGGGGAAAAAAGCTGGCTGGAGAAGATTCAATCGCTGGAATTCCTGGGATTGGTTGGCATTGGCGCGGCAGCGATCAGAAATGGATATCCATTTTTATGCAATGGAGCCAACCTGGCGTTTTCGAAAGAAGTATTTAGAGTGACAGGAGGATATGATGCTGCTAAAAATATTTCTTCAGGAGAGGATACGCAGTTAATGCTTAAAATTGCTCCCCGTGGAAAAGAAAGGATTCAATTTTTGAAATCTATCCATGCAACAGTCCGGACAAAAGCGCAAAAGTCAATGCAGGAATTATTGGATCAACGGAAGAGATGGGCGTCTAAAATCCCTGTGCAGATGAATGCTTTTACGATCTGTATTGCCATTGTTGCTTACTTCCTTCATGCCGGCTTATTGATATCGGGCTTCGGAATATTGTATTCGGGAAATCTGTATTGCTTCTTCATACCTTTGTTTATTAAAATGATTCCTGAGTTTATTTTATTGACAAGTGTTGCTGGTTTTTTTAAGAAATCAAAACTCCTGTATTTGTTTTTACCGGCGCAGTTTATATATCCAATCTATATTTCTGTTGTTGGTATTTCATCTTTCTCAAAGTCGTACCAGTGGAAAGGGAGGGAAGTAAAATGAAAAGATTCCCGGATGTATTTTTGAAAATCAAGATTCCCCGCAACCAGGTTTGGAATGCAATGAAGAAGGATAAAGTAATCGTTTCAGTCGCATGGTTTATCATCTTGCTTTTTATTCTTGCTACATTCAGTTACCAGGTTATTCCTGACGGGACCCGTTTTGCAAACAGGAAGTGCATCCCGATTGGAAACCAGCCACCGGGGTTTGAAGTTATGATGCTGAAGGTGATGGGCAACAAGCCGGAAGAATCGCAGGGTTTATTTTCCCGGATTGTGTATGGTGAGTCGTTCAATAACTTATATATCCCTATAAGCAGCAGTCATTATGAAGGTACTGATATTGTTGTAAAGGAGTTTTCTGCCTCCGGTGATTCATCATTTGAAAGCAGATACAATGTTGCTGACGTGGTTTACACGATGAATAAGCAAAAGAAAATTATTGAACGCAATGGCGGATTGTTTTTTGAAAATGCCGATGGTGTTCAGATAGAAGAATCAATCAGCGACATTCATGCAATTATTGATGGACAGTATCTTTTCAAAAAGAAATTCATCCTGGGAACGGATCTTTTCGGAAGGGATGTACTTAGCAGGTTACTCGCGGCGAGTAAGGCAACCTTGTGGACTGCTTTTTTCGCTAGTATGATTGCATGTTTCATTGGTTTTCTTTCAGGATTGATTGCCGGGATCCTGAAAGGAAAGCTAAAGACTTTCGTGGTGTGGATTCTGCAATCCATTTCCACTGTTCCTGCATTCATAAGCATTGCCGGTATCCTCTTTATTGTTGGCCATGGCTTCCTGAAGGTATCTCTTGTCTGTGGATTGGTGCTGAGTACAGAAGTTGCGCGAGTGATCATTTCGAAAATCACTGCAATCCGGGAAAAGAAATTTGTCGAATCTGCGTATGCATTGGGGTTGACCAAACGGGAAATATTGAAGAATCATATTCTCCCCGGTATTTTCCGGCCGCTGGCTGCATCGTTTGCTGCAATATTCTGTGCTTCGATACTGCTTGAGAGCGCGCTCAGTTTCCTGGGCGTCGGTTTGCAGGAACCTGTCCCTTCATGGGGAACAATGATCCGGGAAAATTTTGGCTATATCATTGTACCTGGATATGCATATATGACCATTCTCCCGGGGCTTGCAATCTTTATAATTTCGATTGCATTTGTTGTGTTGGCCAACAGGTACCACCAAATAATAAAAGAAAAATACAGCTGGTCTATAATCTGACTATCTGAGGCTTGAATTTTTCATTCCCTGTGCCGCCAGCTTCCAAAGAAATTTTTCATTGACGCATCGTTCCAGTGATTCCATGTGACGGGTACCATGCATATCGCTTCCGATAAAATCAATCATGTTTTCATTGACCATCCGTTCGGCAATTTTTTTTGCTTCAGGACCATAATAGCCGGTCAATGAATTGGTGTTCAGCTGCAGCAACACACCTGCTTCTTTGAATCTATAATATTCTTCGAATTTATTATACCAGAAAGGGTAACGCTCCGGATGCGCCAGGATCGGAATGTATCCCGCAACCTGGATTTCAAAAATCACCCGGCCGATATTGTCCGGGGCATTCATATAAGATACTTCGAACAGAATATATTTTCCATTGATGCTGAGCAGTTTTTTTTCTTTTATCAATCTTGAAAAATCCTCATCTAAATAATATTCAGCCGATGCATCCAGCTCGATTGTCAAACCTTCACGTTTAACTGCTTCCCGCAATTTATCCAATCCACCCAAAATAATTTCCGGTGTGTTGCGGTACGCATCACTCATGATATGCGGGGTTGTGATTAGCTTTTTGTAGCCAAGGGCGATGTATCTTTTGATAAGTGCAATCGATTCTTCAATCGTTTTGGAACCGTCATCTATTCCCGGAATGAGGTGGGAATGCATGTCAACTGTAATTGCGGAATAATCGGTGATTTGCGGGAAGTTAAGTTCTTCCTTCCTTCGAAAAATATTTTTTAGAAAAGCCATTTGGGGAATTGAAAAAGTATTAGCCGAAATTTTTACGATACCATTCAAATGCAATTTTCAATCCCTCATTTACTTTTATACCGGGATTATAACCGATCAGCTCCCGGATTTTAGAAATGTCTGCAAGTGAATTGCGGATATCACCTGCGCGGGTTTCTCTATGAACAGCTTTAACAGATGATCCGCCGAGGTCAGCAATCATATTGTACAATTGGTTGACTGATATTTTTTCTCCGACAGCTACGTTGTAAATCCGGTTAATCGCATCCTTCTGCTCTGCAAAGAATGAAAGGATATTTGCCTGGACAGCATTTTCAACAAACGTAAAATCTCGTGTCTGTTCACCATCACCATCTATGAAAGGCGCGGTCTTGTTAATCGCTGCCTGCATAAAAAGAGGGATCACCGCTGCATATGCTCCCTCCGGACTTTGGTTCGGACCGAAGACATTGAAATAGCGCAACCCGATAATTTCCATTTGATACGTTGAGCCGAAAACTTTTGCATACAATTCATTGGTCTTCTTCGTAACGGCATATGGAGACAATGGATTGCCCGTTTCATCTTCTTTCTTGGGAAGAACGGGATGATCACCATAAACAGAAGAGGAACTTGCATATACCATGCGTTTGGCTTTCGCATCGCGGGTTGCAACCAGCATGTTGAGAAACCCTGTCGCATTTACTGCATGCGTTGCAATCGGATCTTTTACTGACCGCGGTACAGAACCCAATGCAGCCTGGTGATTTACATAATCAATTCCTTCGCAGGCAGCATGACATGTTTTAAGGTCTGTAATATCTCCTTCAATAAAACGGAAATTCGGATTCTGTAAAAAGGGATTTATATTCTCTATGAAGCCGGTTGAAAGGTTGTCGAGCACAACCACACTTCCTGCATTGTATTTTAGCAGGTACTCAACAATATTGCTTCCAATAAACCCACATCCGCCCGTTATAAGGAATGAGAGTTTTGATAAATCCTGCTTATGAAAAGGTGTGTCGTACATATTTTTTCCGCCCAACAGAGAATGGTTATTTATTTTTACCTGTTCGTGTATTGCTGTTCATAGTAATGCATATAATCACCCGATGTAACTTGCTGCAGCCATTCCTGGTTTGCCATGTACCAGTCAACAGTTTTTTCAATCCCTTCTTCAAATTGAAGTGATGGAACCCATCCTAATTCACGTTGCAGTTTTGAAGAATCAATTGCATAGCGCAAGTCGTGGCCTGCACGGTCTTTTACAAAGGTGATGAGTTTTGCCGAGGTTCCTTCAGATCTTTTTAGTTTTTTATCCATGACCTTGCAGAGTAATTCTATGAGGTCTATATTTTTCCATTCATTGTGGCCGCCGATATTATATGTGTCGCCTGCTTTTCCTTGATGGAAAATAACATCTATTGCCCGTGCATGATCTTCAACAAAGAGCCAGTCGCGAATGTTTTCTCCCTTGCCATAGACAGGTACCGGTTTTGAATTCAGGATATTGTGAATGGCAAGCGGAATCAGTTTTTCGGGGAAATGATAGGAGCCGTAATTGTTTGAACAATTTGAAATGATCGTGGGTAATCCATAGGTATCGTGGTAGGCCCTCACAAAGTGGTCGCTGCTGGCTTTCGAAGCAGAGTATGGGCTATGTGGATCATATCCTGTTTTTTCGGTAAACATTCCTTCGGCACCGAGCGAACCATACACTTCATCAGTCGAAACATGATAGAAGAGATTCGAGTTGTTGAAAGCATTCGTTTGCCAAAGTTTATTCGCCGCATTCAACAGGTTTACAGTACCGATCACATTTGTCATCACAAAATCAATCGGGTTAGAAATACTTCGGTCTACATGCGATTCAGCAGCAAGGTGAATAACAGCATCGAATTTATGTTCTGCAAAAAGTTGATGGAGGAATTCACCATCTACAATATTTCCTTTCACGAACCGGTAGTTTGGTCTGTCTTCGATGTCGCGCAGGTTGGCCAGGTTTCCCGCATACGTGAGCGCATCGAGGTTTATGATCGTGTTGTCAGGGTACTTCGTGACAAACAGCCTGACTACATGCGACCCGATAAAACCGGCTCCCCCGGTAATTAATATTTTCTTTTGCATTGCTATTTCTCAGGTAAGCACTTTTACCAAATGATTTTCCCATTTCCATGCACTGCGCATGATATCTTCCAGGGTCAACTCCGTTTTCCATCCTAGTTCATTATTCGCAAGGGTGGTATCTGCCCAAACTTTCACGACATCTCCTGTTCTTCGCGGGCCTATTTTATAATTTAATTTAACTCCTGATACTTTTTCAAACGAATGAATGGCTTGTAAAACGGTATTCCCCTCTCCAGTTCCCAGGTTGAATATCTCAAACGGATTATTGTGCTTTTTATTCAGCAGGCGTTCGACAGCTGCGATGTGTGCCTTTGCAATATCAACTACATGAATATAGTCACGGATACAGGTACCGTCAGTTGTATCATAGTCGTTTCCAAATACCGTCATGGATTCCCGCTTGCCAATGGCAGTTTGGGTAATCACAGGAACCAGGTTATTCGGTGGACTTAACGGATATTCACCGATGAGCGCGCTTTCATGTGCGCCCCCGGGATTGAAATAACGTAAGGCAATTCCTGAAAAATTATTTACGCGGATTGTATCAGCTAATATTTCTTCACCGATCTGTTTTGTATTTCCATAAGGAGATTCCGCTTTTCCCAGGATTGCGGATTCATCAATCGGAAGCTTAGCCTGGTCTCCATACACTGAGCAACTGGACGAAAATATAAAATGGTCGAGCTTATTCTGCATATAGACATCCAACAGGTTGATAAGAGAATCCAGGTTGTTCCTGTAATAAGTCAATGGATGGTCAACTGATTCTCCAACAGCTTTGAATGCAGCGAAGTGTATCGTTGCATCAATTTTATTTCTGGAGAAAAATTCCTCTACTTTTTTCCTGTCGCATAAATCAAACTGTTCAAAGTGTGGTTTCTTACCTGAAATCTTTTCAATTGATTCCAATACCTCTTTGTGTGAATTACTAAGGTTGTCGATTATGAAAACTTCATAGCCTTTATTCAGCAACTCAACAGAAGTATGAGAGCCGATATAGCCGGTGCCACCTGTGACGAGTATTCTTTTCACAATTAATTATTTATTACCTTTTCGGATAAACCAATTCCTTTTTATCTCATCGAAGAACGAATCACATACTAAAATACGAATGTTAATTCCCGATCTATTTACACTTTTCGTCATTTGTGTATTGGTATTTCTTATTCGTACATCGCGGGGATTATTATAAACTCCAGTAGCCCATCTCTTTGAATTTACCTTTGTAAATCCCTTTAAGATCTACAACAATTGCGTCTTTATTTGTGATGGATTTAAAATAAGCTTCGTCATGGTTGATGAACTCATTGTGATTGACAGCTACGATCACAGCATCATAATTTTTTCCAATCTGCGAAACAAGTTCGAACCCATATTCATGTTTGAGCTCATCGCTGTTGGCTTTTGGATCGCAGACTTCCACGCTGACACCGTATGACATCAGTTCTTTTACTACATCAGCAACTTTTGAATTGCGGATGTCTTCCACGTTTTCTTTAAACGTGGCACCCATCACAAGCACTTTTGCCTTTGAAAGATCTTTACCGGTAGCAACCATTTTCTTTACAGTTTGCTTGGCCACATAGAATCCCATGCTGTCGTTCACATAACGCCCGCTGTTGATTACCTGAGCGTGGTAGCCGAGTTCCTGCGCTTTGTAGGTGAGGTAATAAGGATCCACACCTATGCAATGTCCACCAACCAATCCGGGTTGAAAGCGCATAAAATTCCATTTTGTTCCTGCGGCAGCAAGGACGTCATATGTATTGATTCCCATTTTATTAAAAATGATTGAAAGCTCGTTCATCAATGCAATGTTCACATCGCGCTGGGTATTTTCAATAATCTTGGCTGCTTCTGCAACCTTGATTGATTGCGCTTTGTGAACACCGGCCTTTACAATAATCTCGTACGTCTGTGCGATTTCATCGAGTGATTCTGTGTCGCACCCGGAAACAACTTTTAAAATTTTGGAGATCGTATGTTCATGATCTCCCGGATTGATGCGTTCAGGGGAATAACCGACTTTGAAATCGGTGACAAATTTTAACCCTGACAATTCTTCAAGGACAGGAATGCAATCTTCTTCAGTACAGCCCGGGTAAACAGTGGATTCATAAACAATGTAGTCGCCTTTTTTCAAGACTTTTCCTATAAAGCGCGTAGCTCCAAGTATGGGCTTCAAGTCAGGCAGGTTGTGCTCATCAATCGGCGTCGGAACAGTGACGATATAAAAATTTGCTTCTTTGAGTTTTTCCTGGTCGGAACTGAATTCAATATCACATCCTTCAAAGGCGCCCGGATCAAGTTCTCCACTTGGATCAATGTTGTTCC
>JBDTTM010000019.1:0-22368 GCA_039930605.1 Bacteroidota bacterium | reverse complement strand
TCGGTGTTAACTTTTCAACAATATTAAGAACTTATCAACTCCCCCTTTGCAACCCCCTGTTTATAGTAGTAATAATAGTAGATATCTATAAAAGAATAGGAAGCAAACCTAAAGGTAATTCGTGGCATCATTTACCGGATACCTCGCAGCTTGCTGCGGGGTCATTCATTTGCCACTTCCATATTTGTAATGTATATGCTAATGTCCGGTTATCGATCACTGTACCTCAAGCAACTTTATAAAAATGTAAAAGCGCAACCAATGGACTGGCTCATCATTGCATTTGCATCTCTCGGTGCAATTGGTCTGTTGTCGCTTGGAATAGTCAGCCTCTACCGCGGTAATTCAGGAGGTTTTGTCCCACTCATATTCGGATTAATATCAGTAAGATTTATCTGGCGCGACATAGCGAAATTCATAAAGGGCCCTGTCGATAAAAAGCATTGGCTGTTCAATCACATCAGTGGAATGATTGGAAGCTACATTGCCGGCTTCACCGCTTTTCTCGCAGTAAATGCTGGCTACATCACACACGACTTTTCCCTCATCGCATGGCTCACTCCAACAGCAATCGGTGTTCCATTAATCATTTACTGGATTAGAAAATACAAAGTGAAAAAAGAAGACCTCTCAAAAGAGTTGGGATTGAAAATAAAAACTACCTCCTAATTCCCTGGCGGTTTTCGATGGCCGAAAAACTTAGTGACAACAGTTTCAATGACCTATAATGCTGGTCAACTGTTTTTGTACCCAAGAATTTCTGTTTCAAATCTTCGCTCCGTCCCCAACCTACCGGCAGGCGCTCTTCGATCGGGGCCGATTTAGTAAGCACCCGTCTCTGTAGGTTGGCGCATTATTTCGTACGCACAGGAAAATCTCATTGTATTCAATTAGCTTCTCAAACCCATCTTTATAAGTATGCGGCTGTTTGGCGGGCGACTCTTTAACACGATTATACACTTAAATATAAGTGTTCATGTTAAAATAGATGAATTTGCAAAAAAAGCCTAAAAATGACCTTTTAAGGTGATTTAGAATTTTAATATATATTGAATTTAGCAGATATGTTTTTCTTTATATATTGTGACAAATAACTAACATGACACACAGGTACATTTATGCCATAGCTTGTCTATGGTTTTGCTCAATGAAAATCTCGCTGGCACAAATCAGCGGTTGCACCGATCCACAATCAACAAATTACAATCCGCTGGCAACAATTAATGACGGCTCTTGTGTTTATCCTGCTACGAACCTTGCATTAACAGATAAAACAGCACTCAGCACACCGTTGATCGATGAAACATCCGGGCTGTCAAATATCAATGGTAAAATATGGACCTTTTGTGATTCCGGAAATCCCCATGATATATATCGTGTAGACAGTCTCACGAATACGATTTTTCAAACAGTTCATATCAGCAATGCAACAAATGTGGATTGGGAAGACATGACGACAAGCAATGATTATTTGTTTATTGGTGATTTCGGAAATAACAACGGCAACAGGCAGGACCTGAAAATTTATCGGGTCAATAAGTCCGACCTTACCTCTGGTGCAACTTCCGTAACTGCTGCAATCATTAATTTTTCGTTTTCAGATCAGACCTCTTTCCCATCACTTCCCAATGCCAGTAATTTTGATTGTGAATCCATGCTATTTTTGAATGACTCTATTCACCTGTTCAGTAAAAACTGGATTGACAAACAAACCAGGCATTATGTGCTTGCCAATTCGCCTGGAACACGCATAGCGCAATACCGCGAAACGTACAACGCCGGATTCCTCGTAACGAGTGCAACCATTCAAAATACAGGCGTCATTGCACTGTGTGGCTATATTAAAGATGGTACCAAGGCAATTTCCATGTGCATGATCTATGATTACAAAAACAATTTACTTTTTAATGGCAACAAAAGAAAGTTTGACCTTTCCACATTGTTGGTAAACGGACAGGTAGAAGGTGTCGAATTTTTTAATGGCGCCTATGGATATGTAACGAACGAACGATATACCAGCGGCGCCAATGTTCCGCCTAAACTGAAATCATTCAACCTGTCTCCATATCTGCCGGCTGCCTTCCTGACTCCGAAACCATTGGCAAATTTTACTGCATCTGCGGCTTCTGTCTGTCAAAATGCGTCTGTTGCTTTTACAGATCAGAGTTCACGTACGCCAACTTCATGGCAGTGGAGTTTTCCGGGCGGAACGCCATCAACATCAACCTTGCAAAATCCACAAATCCAGTATTCTACTGCCGGATCCTACCCGGTTACACTTATTGCCGGCAACACTTTCGGATATGATACACTCATTAAAACCAACTTCATTACTGTAAATGCTTTACCATCGGCAAGCATTTCTCCGGGTGGCCCTGTAACTTTTTGTGCAGGAAGTTCTGTAACACTGAACGCAAATGCTGGCGCAGGATTGGCGTATCAATGGAAGAATAATACTGTAAATATTTCCGGAGCTACGGCATCAACTTTTGTGGCCAATGCATCAGGAAGTTACACCTGCAGCGTGACAAACAGTTGCGGCAATGCGGCTTCAAATGCATTGATAGTTACGGTAAATCCACAGCCAACGGCAAGTATCAGCGCAGGCGGTGCAACAACATTTTGTTCAGGAGGAAGTGTAACCCTGAACGCAAATACGGGTTCAGGTTTAACCTGGCAGTGGAAAAATAATACAGTTAATATTTCCGGCGCCACATCTTCATCTTATGTTGCAAATGCCTCGGGAAGTTTCACATGCGGTGTGACCAACAATTGTAGCAGCGCTGCTTCCAATGCTATCACAGTTACAGTTAATGCATTGCCAACGGCAAGTATCAGTGCAAACGGTGCAACAGCTTTTTGCACTGGAGGAAATGTAACCCTGAGCGCAAATACTGGTGCAGGATTAACCTGGCAGTGGAAAAACAATTCCGTGAATATTTCAGGAGCTACCGCTTCATCATACCTGGTAAATGCCGCCGGTAATTTCACTTGCAGTGTGACCAACAGTTGCAGCAGTGCTGTTTCGAACTCTATTTCAGTTGCAGTGAATACTTTACCTTCGGCAAATATTACAGCAAACGGTCCAACATCATTTTGTTCCGGAAATTCTGTTATATTGAATGCCAATACCGGTGCTGGTTTGACCTATCAGTGGAAAAATAATACGGTGAATATTTCCGGGGCGACAGTTTCTTCGTATGTATCGAATGCGACCGGCAATTACACATGTACTGTGACTAACAGTTGCGGCAGTCTCGCTTCTAATTCCATTTCAGTCATAGTAGATCCTTCGCCTGCAGCAATTATTACATCGAATGGTCCACTATCTTTTTGTGCAGGCAGTACTGTTATGCTGAATGCAAATACCGCGGCAGGATTGAGTTATCAGTGGAAGAATAATACTGTAAATATTTCCGGAGCTACTTCTTCATCCTATGTAGTGAATGCATCTGGCAGTTACACTTGTAGCGTTTCAAACGGATGTGGTACTGCATCGTCCAACACCATATCGGTTACGGTTGATCCTTCCCCATCAGCAAATATTACAGCGAATGGGCCAACATCTTTTTGCGCAGGAAATTCTGTTACGCTGAATGTGAATACAGGTGCAGGATTAATTTATCAATGGAGATATAATACTGTGAATATTGCCGGTGCTTCTACATCATCGTATGTAGTAAGTGGAACAGGAAGCTACGATTGCAATGTGTCTAACAGTTGTGGGAATATCATTTCCAATGTTATTGTTGTTACCGTGGATCCTTTGCCAGCTGCAAATATTACTGCAAATGGTCCAACAAATTTATGTTCCGGAGCCAGTGTTAACCTGGTAGCAAATACCGGTGCAGGATTATCTTATCAATGGAAAAATAATACAGCAAATATTTCCGGAGCCACCGCGTCATCATACATGGCGAATATTGATGGAGCATACACCTGCAATGTTACCAATGGTTGCGGCGCCCTTTTATCAAATGAAATAGCAGTATCAGTAGGTGCATTACTGGCAAATCCTGCCATACCGGCTGGAAACGAAAAAATATGTAAGAGCACATCAGGGAATGTATATTCGGTATCGGTTGTGAATGGTGCAACCACTTATACATGGAGCGCTCCTGCAGGTGCAACCATTTCCTCAGGCCAGGGAACAAATTCAATCAGTATCAGCTACGGAAGCACAGCAGTGAGCGGAAACATTTGTGTATTTGTTTCTAACAGTTGCGGCAACAGTGGGAGTTCATGTATTCCGGTAACTGTGGTTACATCCATTCCAGTCAAGCCTGCAAGTATTTCAGGAAGTGTTTTACCTTGTAACGGCAGCGTTGGTGTTGTTTATGCATGCCCACTTGTTTCAAATGCAACAAGCTACAACTGGTCGGTTCCATCAACAGCTACAATTGCCGGCGGGCAAGGAACAAATTCAATCAGCGTAAATTTCAATTCAACATTTACCACAGGTTCAATCAAGGTTGCTTCTGTAAACTGCGTCGGAAGCAGTGTTTTTAAAAGTTTATCTGTACAGGGTAAACCGGCTATCCCTGGACTTGTTACCGGACAGGTTGTGGGAACTTGCGCCGGAGCTAACAATATTTCTTATTCCATTGCTGCCGTCGCCGGTGCTTTGGGATATAACTGGACGGCTCCCGCCAATGCAAGTATTGCAAGCGGGCAGGGCACTACAAATATCACGGTGAACTTCTCTGCAACTTTTTCTACCGGAACATTAAGTGTGACTGCTAATAATGCCTGTGGCGTGAGCAGCGTCCGCAATACAACCATTCGAAGTTCTCCGGTAACTCCCGGTACAATTACAGGTGGTACGTCAGCTTGTGCAAATCAAACAGGAGTTTCATACTCTATTGCTGCAGTATCAGGCGCAACGAATTACAATTGGTTGGTACCTGCAGGCGCAATAATTACAGCTGGGCAGAATTCAACTACTATAGTTGTAAACTTTGGAACAGCCGGCGGCACAGTGAAAGTCAATGCAGGTAATGCCTGTGGAAATAGCACATATAGGTCTAAGACAATTACCATGAATTGTAGAGAGCTGAATTCCGTTCTTGAAACATATCTTGATGTTGCCGTTTACCCGAATCCGGGGACCAACCATTTTACGCTTTTGCTGAACTCGCAAAATACTTCGAAAATTAATTTCATCCTCCGCGATCTCGAAGGAAGAGAAATAGAAAGGAAGTACAACTTATTGGCCGGAGAGAATATCGAATTTGGTCATCAACTCACCAATGGTATTTATATTGCCGAAGTTAGCAACGACTTTGAACGAAAAATAATCAGGGTAATCAAACAAGACTGATTCTTTCATGATAAATTTTTAAGTTTCCTAATACTGATTATATCACTTGCTTTTTTTAAGGAGTTGATTTCCATTGTTTCAATTGAGATAGCTTACTTTCGCTGATGATGCCTGTCAAAACCCACTCAAGGTCAAGCGTGAGATTTTTTTTGATATTCTTATGTGCCGTGAATATTGTTTTGAATGCAGCTGCGCAATCCGCTTCCGGGTTTCGCGTTGTTGGTTATTATTGCAGCACAACAATTCCTGTCGACAGCTTCGAAACGGATAAGCTTACACACCTGATTTTTTGTTTTGGCGGCCTGCAAGGCAACCGGTTAATCATTCATTCGGCAACTGACAGCGCTACTATTAAAAGAATGGTAGAACTCAAAGCGAAAAATCCGCAACTGAAAGTAATGTTATCACTTGGTGGCTGGGGTGGATGCGAAACCTGCTCTGATGTTTTCAATTCTGTTGCCGGCAGGAAGGAATTTGCAATCTCTGTAAAAGAAGTTTCAAGCTATTTCAAAACAGATGGCATTGACCTCGATTGGGAATATCCGGCAATCAAAGGATTCCCGGGTCATACATACAAACCGGAGGACCGCACCAATTTTACATCCCTGCTGAAAGAACTCAGAGACGAAAATGGAAGCGAATTCGAAATCAGCTTTGCTGCCGGTGGCTTCACTTCTTATATTGATTCTGCAATAGCGTGGAGGGAAGTGATTAAGTATTCCAATTTCATTAACGTCATGTCGTATGACCTGGTACATGGCTACAGCAGAGTCAGCGGACATCACACGCCTTTATATTCAACGTCTCAGCAAATTGAATCTACCGATCATGCTGTCCAGATGTTGTTGAAAGCCGGAGTTCCTCGCGGCCAGTTGGTGATAGGTGCTGCTTTTTACGGACGGTTTTTCCAAATCGAGGAAGGAAACAAGGTCGATTTATACATGCCTTGTCATTTTGTGCATGGCTTCTCTTATAAGTATAGCAATGATTCTCTCTCAACCGGAAATGGTTTTGAAAAAAAATGGGACGATATCGCCAAAGCGCCTTATGCCATCAATGCGAAGAGAAGATTACTTGCTACTTACGATGACGAAAAATCCGTAGCATTGAAAACAAAGTATGCCGTAGAAAATAAATTGGGGGGAATCATGTTCTGGCAATTGTATGATGATCGTTTTCACCAAGGTTTAATGGAAACCATTTTTATGAACAAGTAAGCCATTGCGAATGGGAAATTTCTGTTCCACCTTTTTCTGACAGGGAACCGGAATGAAATTCGCATGATTTCATTTTTTAATCCGGTGATACCAAAGAAACAATTTTTTTTCATTGACGTAAGTCAGAATATTCCTGTGCAGCTATTCAAATAAAATGAGGAATCAAACGTTTCTTAGTTGCCATGATGAAATACGTTTTTATTCTCTTGCTTTCCCTTTCTTCAATTTTATGCGTTGCGAAACTTCAGCCTGGTTTTGATAAATCAGAAGCAAAGGATTTAATTGCCATCTGCAACAGCTTTACATTTTTGGATCTCTATAATGACGACGCAGCTATTCTTCCGGCAGGGTATGAGAAAAGATATACTTCCGGTACTTTTGGAATGGATAACAAATACCAGGTCTATGTGAAAGGTGATGTTGCCGTTCTCTGCTTCCGGGGATCAACAGATAAACAAATCAGCTGGATAGGAAATTTTTATGCTTCCATGATTCCGGCGCGGGGAGTAATGAAAGTTGACGGAAGTAAATTTGAATATTTTTTTGCTGCTGATTCAACCGCTGCTGTGCATAGCGGGTATGCATTAAGTATTGCTTTTCTTCACAGCGAATTACTTTACCAGGTAAAAAAGCTGAATAAGGAAGGAATATATAATATCCTCATCACAGGTCACAGCCAGGGTGGTGCATTGGCAAATATGTGCAGGGCTTATCTTGAAAATCTGCCCGAACGCATTCTGTCAAATAAAAATACATTTAAAACCTATGCTTTTGCTGCTCCGATGTCAGGCAATAAATCATATGCCCGGGAATACAACAATCGTTTTGGCGCAGATGGAACGAGTTTCAATATCGTGAACCCCGAAGATCTCATTCCGACATTTCCCGTCCATTACAACGACACTAATTTTGTAAAGGATAACATCAATTCATTTTTATTCGGCAAAGATTTCAGTATGAAAAAAATGCTGATGGATGGAGGCGTGCGCATGTTCGATGGAAAAATAAGCCAGCTGATGGGATACGTTGGTAAATCAGCAAACAGGAAAATCAGCAAGGATGTTTCTGAAGTTGAGATGCCTTCTGCTGTGAAAGACATTAATTACTTCTCTTTAAAAAGCCGTATCGAATTGAATCCATTTGAATATCCCAAAATCCTTAAAGATTCATCCATACTGCAAAATGATTCGTTGATGCATGTTTATCCAAAGGGTGAGGATGGTTATTTCCTCGACAATGATTTGTACAAAAGCGGTTCCTGGTCATTTCAGCACAAGCCCTACAATTATTACGTAGCATTTTTGAAAACATACTTTCCTGCCGACTATAAATTGTTGAAGCAAAAATATTTGCCGGAGAATCTCTAATGCAACTTTTTTTTATTCTTCTTCGCCGAATACCTCGTAGCTTGCTGCGGGGTCGTTCATTTCGACAGGCCGGAAATAAATTCTTTCATGGATGCATTGAACTTTTCATGTTGTTCTATATTGGAAAGATGTGCAGCTCCTTCAATGATCGTTATTTTGGAATTTGCAATTTTTCCATGCATGAATTCTGATTGAGCCGGAGGCGTTATTTTATCTTCCTTGCCACAGAGAATCAAAGTAGGAATATCAATGTTGGAAAGATCTGTGCACCTTTCATTCCGGTTGGCCAGCGCCATGAGTGCCGAAATCACAGTTTCCTTAGGCGTATCAAGAACAACCTTTTTTATTTTCTCAACCTCGTCTTTTTTGTTTTCGAGCGATTCCGCACAGAATACATTTTTTACAAACCCTTCTGCAAAATTATTCAGTCCCTCTGCCTGGATCATTTCAATAGTCTTGAAACGTTTCTCCTTTCCCTCCGGAGAATCAGCGATACATTGTGTATCACTCAACACAATTGCCTCAAACCTTTCAGGATACCGGCTCACGGCATCCAGCAAAATATATCCACCCATTGACAAGCCGCAGGCAATCACTTTTTGTATTTGAAGTGCATCCAGCATTTTCACGAGATCATCTGCATACAAGGCCATGCCCGCATCTTCTTGGTTAGAAGTTGATTTCCCAAATCCCCTGATGTCGTACGTAAGAACCCGTTGCTTCTCCTTAAAAAAGTCGAACTGTTTATTCCACATCGATTTGTCAAATGGAAAACCATGGATGAAAATTAAAGGTGTACGGCCCGTTCCCAGGTCATCATAACAAATGCTTACACCGTTTACATGAACCGTAATATCTTTACCGTTTACTAACATGGAGTTTTTTTATCGAAAGTACGATAAATAATTGTGGGAAGTTGATGATTATGCTTGTCATAAACGATTGCTCTTATAACAGCAATAATAATCGTTGCAAACCTAGGGAAAACAATGGAGTAGGAGATATTACATTACTTTAAAATGACTAGGAATGAACATAAAAACCCGTATAGTAACACCAAAAATGATGTTCTCGACAGGACAACAGAGGTTGAGGGAAAGTGCACATAAGAATGTTAATTATCCACGAACTAGAGACGCTCATCTTTGTACTTAACCAATACTTTTGCATGAGTGAAATACAACGAACCTAGGAATGGCAACTAAAAAGAAAAAATCAATTCGAGGTGGTGCGCGGAAGGGTGCGGGTAGAAAGCCGGTAACAGATCCAAAAATTATGATTCCAATTTATGTTGAGACATCAATCGTCAACGGAATGGGTGGACTTGAAGAGGTGCGTGAAGCCTGTTATTCGTTTTTAAAATCTAAGCAGAAGCAGTAATATATTTTTCTTCTTCATTTTTTGGAAGAACTTGTTAATAGGCATGACTATTCATTTTATTTGTTGAAGCGGGTAGCTGAATTCATTTCCTAATAACCAATAATCTTAGGGAAAACTCTTAGGAAAATTCTTTAGCGCATTAAATCTTTGCGGTCATTATATTAGGCTGTCTGAAATCCAGATCTAAAGTTAGCCCCCTCGTTTTGTATAGGCAATCAACGTTTTGATTTTAAGAATTACGTAGATGACACAAAGGAATAAGAGAGTTCAATTAAATTATACGCGAATGAAAGAATTTCTTAGGTGAGCGGATTGCAAAATGTTACAGTGTTAACAACTTTATTTGCATCAGATAATTTAATTCAGTTCACTTTGTCTTAAGCTTTGTTCTTTGAATCAATAAAAATATTTAAAATTTATTTTCTGAAGCATATTATCTCATCATTTAATAAAATAAATCTAACCATCTAAATCTTCTGAAAATGAAAACGAAAAATTATTTGCAATTATTGAAGTTGCTAAGTTTTTTATTGCTGATCGCTGGCCATGGTTTTTCTCAGATCTTTCCTCCACAGCCACTAAGCAATGATCCTCATCGAGGATTAATGGTAGATCAATTTATTCGATTTTATAATCAATCTCCTGATGCTGGTCAGGCTAGGTTAAATCCAGACCATTCGATATTTGCAGTGGATCAGAACAATGATGGGATTTACGAAAAGGAGCAAGAGCTATTCAAATTTTGTAATGATAATCACATTACACATATTACCCTTTATGATCTTCGAAGGGTTTTTACTCCTTGGAATGGTCAGGATGAAATAAAAGTATGGGATCACAATTCAAATACTTATCTAACATTAAGAGAGCATTTATGCCGATTTGTTCATGACGCAAGAGCAAGCGGAATTACGGAGATAGCGATTTCAGGAGGAGGACAATTGCGTTCGATATTAAACTCAGCAGCATTTAGGCAACCGACACCGGAAATTACATTCACAGCAGCTGAGATGGCTAATCCTTATATTTCAACTCGGCTTTTGTATGTTACGAATCCAATAAATAATGGAGATCCTAAAACAGAGTTTATGAAATTTATACTTCGTTCGCTCGGTTTTGGCGGATGTCACCCGTGCACTGAATGGTTTGACTACGTTGATTTTGAAGATGAATTCTGGAATGGCGGAGATTTTTTTGTTGATGTAGCGCCCGTTCTCCATGACCTTTACGATGCACAGCAAGCTTACAACAGCACCAACACATTACATCCTGTTACAATCGAAATCTATATCGGAGGATTGGACTGCCAAGCAGCTGTTCCGCAACCAACAGCACGCTATATTGATGGATGCCCTACATGTCCACCATTTTTTACTACGTGTAATGTTCTAACTGGAGGAGGACATCCCAGAGTTGCGAACAAAATCAACCTTACTTATTATCTACAGTTAGTTGGACCTTCAAATTATTCCGGATATTACAATGTAGACAGAATCCCATCATTAAATGATGCTCTTACAGAAAATAATACCCACGTATATCCATTGATTAATGCTGAAGATCGAGAGTGGGGAGGATACAATACATTTTTAGGTAGTTTTTTTAGATCTCTTTATCCGGAATCTCAGATATATGGTAATTACCTGCATAACATTTTTAATTCTGAATTAATGCTTTACTTGGGATATATCTCACAAGATTTAAGCGCTACAAGTACTCACAATATTGTATTCCCTGGCGGAACTACTTGGTATGCTGCATCACAAATGTGTGGTAAATTATTTGATCCCGATCCGCCAGCAGCTGCATTTCCGAATCTTCAGAATCGAAGGTTGGATGTGCCGACTATATTCTCTATTTCCGAAAGCTTGAGCCCTACTGATCCGATTCAAATAACCTATCAAGGTCCTATAGAGCAAGTAACAAATTTTAGCGTTGATTTATTCGATCTCTCAATGAATCTTCAATGTAATCTTCTGAACGTCCCTGCAACATCGCTAATTACCGGGACAACAGCATTCCCAAATACTTTCACAGTCGCACCATGTCCCGGAATCCTATCCGGTAGCTATGTAGCAGTTGCATCAATAACATACTCGAATGGATATACATACCAACAAAGAGAACATTTCGACCTATATGTGGTAGGGACATCCGTTGCAACAATTAAAATACTTAATGACCCAGATTTATATGTTCCTAATCCTGCAGTTGATGATGCAAATGGGAAAGATGAAATAAATGTATGCGAAGGGCAAGTAGTTACCTTGGCAGCTCCGTCTTTTTACAACGGATGGCTGAGAAATGGCCAACCTTATTTGCAAGGATACAATAGTTCAAATACGCAATATCTTGTAGTTACCGAAAGTGGAACGTATGAGCTAAATCCAGTTGGAGGTTGGGTTGTAAGTTCCAATGCTATCACAGTCAACTTTCTTAGAAACCCTCGAACGAAAATTGTTGCTACTCCTGGCTCTGGAGTTGCACCAAATATTGATGTGAATCTATCTGTTCTCACACTTGGGGATGGTGCCAACGCAACTTCTCAATATAACTGGTCAACAGGTGAAACTACTCAGGCAATAACCGCAATATTTAATCACTATTCCTCGGTTCCACATTATCAAGTGACAATTACACAACCGAATGGTTGCTTAAGAACGGAAAAAATTAATGTACCTCTTGATCAAAATGGAGATCTTGCGATGGCGGTTGCCAATCCTACGCCAACAATAAATATCGCAACAGTTAATGATGATTGTGGCACCCTGCTTTTTGACGGTGAAGCGCACATTACAACCACCAATGCAACATCAGGAAGCTTTCAGGCATTTATTACTCCCGGTAACGGTCAAATTCTTGAAGCTTTTACAAATAATCCTGCATTTGATTTTACTGGTCTGGAATCAGGAGACTATACATTTCACCTAATATACGATTCATATGGAAGTGATTTTGATTACACGCAAACTTTTCATATTGGTAATAATGGAACAGTTTATACTCTGACTCCTGTTTTAACTCAGACAACTACTTGTCAGCATGATAACGGTCAAATCAATCTCACGGGAAATATTGTACCGGCTGCATATACTTCTTTGGTTTGGAGCCCAACGGGACAAACGGTAGAGCATATAACTAATCTGACACCCGGTTCTTACCGAGTTGATATTTTAGATCTTAATAATTGCCCGAGTTTCCAATCATTTACAATTAATCAACCGGCCAATCCTTTAATAGTCAAGAGAGCAGCGGTCACGAATCGGATGTGTACAAATGCTGGTACTACTTTAGGTTCAATTTTTATTAATAACACACCAAATGGCTGGGGTTATGAAGGGGGTGTTTCGCCTTACGAAATATCTATTGCAGGACCTTCAAATCAGACTGCCAATAACGTCACATCGTCTCATACATTTTCAAACCTTGGCGTTGGAGATTACACCTTGACAGTTACAGATAATAATGGTGCAGGATGTTCTTCTTCAATACAAGTTCATGTGGGTGATGTAATTCCAATTGAGGCAACTATTGATCAAATGCCAACCGGCTGTGCTTCAGCAACGGTTGATATTGAAATCAATGCTTGTGGCGGAGAGGAACCTTATCAATATAATTTGGATAATACAGGAAATGTTACATCGAACACATTTATGAATCTGTCACCGGGAGTTCATGTCATAACTATAACAGATGCAAACGGATGTGTATACACCAATAATAATGTAGTGATTAATGCTCCCGACTTTTTATCCGCAGTCGTAAATATTACAAACGCATGTCCCGGCTCAGACAACGGAACGGCAACTGCAATTGGCTCAGGTGGCACACCACCTTACAGTTTCGTTTGGAATAATGGAAACAGTACTTATCAAGCAACGAACCTTGCAGCCGGGAACTATTCTGTCACAGTAACTGACGGCAACGGCTGTACCTTTGTAACTAATAACACTGTTGGTACAGACCCTGTAATTAATATTGCTGATAATGTTACGATGGTATGCACCGGAGGAAATTATGGCTCAATCGATATCACGCCTACTGGTGGGCAGGGAAATTATACTTACTTCTGGTCGCCAATTGGTACAACAACGGAGGATGTGGCAAATGCTACTCCTGGAGTCTACTCGGTACAAGTCACTGATGACATTGGATGTACTGCATCATCAACATGGGATATTGCTGACCTAACCTGTTGTGGCAACTATTTTCCGAATACTCTCACGCAAACAGATTTTAATTTTGGTAGCCCGACAATCAGTTCAAACAGTGATTTGAGTACTTCAGTGAATATTGGTTTCGGTTCGAGCATAACAATAAGCGGGGCACAGATCGCGATAGCACCAGGTGTAACAATTAATGTTCAGAATGGTGGGACTCTTACTGTGACTACAAATGCTCATCTTTTTGCTTGCGGAGATATGTGGGGAGGAATTGTAGTTGAACCGGGTGGATCGGTAATAGTAAATGGAAACTCGATACTCGCTGATGCCGAACATGCCATCTTTGCCAATACAACAGTTGGAACTACATCTTCGATTAATGTCAGGAGTGGAATCTTCAACAGTAACTACGTTGGAATTTTTGTACAAACCACAGGTAACGGCCAGTTTAATACAATTAATCTTACTGTTACCGGATCCAGATTCGATTGTCCATATATTTTAAAATTTTCACCGAATATAAACCCTCTTGGTGCAACATCATTTGCGGGAATTGAATTGAATGACCTCAATGGGATCATCGGAGATAATTTTGCAAATTCCAACAACTTCCAGAATATGAATAATGGAATTGTAAGCCGACAGTGTATACTTACGGTTCGTAACTCCAACTTTAACAGAATCAGACGAGAGTTAATTTATAACAACTATTATGATGGAAGTGGAATCTACGCGAGCGGTAAAAGCCCGAATTATCTACTCCATGTTTATGGTACCGGAAAATTTAACGTAGTTCCATGTTTCATAAGATGTGATTATGGAATTTTTGTTGATGGTGTTCCGGGCTTTGCACGCACAATGCATATGGGCGGTGCTGCAACCAGCGATAATGTTACTAATGGGGTTTACGTTACAAACTTAGCACCAAGATCAGGATTTTCTACCTATGCGAATTGGATTGAATGTGATTGGGCCGGAATCGAATATGCCTTTAATCCAAATGGAAGTAATATTCAAGTGTACGGTAACATAATTGATGTTTCAAACGGTACAGGAATTGGTGCTTATGAGATTGGTGCAAGCCCAACCAATTTTAGAATTAATAATAATAATGTCAATGTCAATTCCGGAATTGGAGGCATTCAATTATTTGGTATGCGCGGCCTTAGTGTTGATCATAATTTAGTACATCTGAATCATAATGTAAACAATCGTTTTGGGATTGGCGTTAATGTCTCCGATAAAAACACTCTTAATTGCAATGATGTTATTGGAATCAATGGTATCACACAAAATCGGCAAATAGCATTTGCTGTTTATCTTAGTCAAAAAAATGGAATAGAATGTAATAATACTTCGTTGACCAATACTGGATTTGAATTTAATGACCAATGTCCTGCTACAAGATTAAATGGAAATGTTATGGAAAATCAATGGATCGGATTGCAAGTGCTTCATGCAGGTTGGATCGGTCCTCAATTTGAGGCAGGTAATCAATGGACAGCTAATTCTTTTAGCGGCCCATTAGAAGCTGAACATCTCGTCAATTTTGGTTTCTCGAGGATTGATGCGCATCCAGTGGCAACGTATACACCTCTAGCAAGAAGTCCAATTGCCGGATGGTTTTTCCCAGACTTTACGACAGTATACGATTGCGTGGTAAACCGTACTTGCGGATCAGATCCTATAGGAACCGGTGATGATGGTCATGGCGGACAAAGCCCGGATTTATTAATAGCCTCTGGAAATTATCATGCGGATGAATTTGATGAAGAGAATCAGTGGCGTGCCGAAAAATATTTATTTGAAAAACTTGATAATGATCCATCACTAATTGACAATTCCACCTTACAGGATTTTTATGATGAAAAATCCAATTCACCTATTGCTGACTTTAATAGCATTCAAAAGGATGTGGTTGCAGTGAGTGATCTTCCGTCTGCTGAGGCAGAACAACTGATAAATTCTAGTGCAGCACTTGAAGGGTTACAAGCGCAGCTGGAGTTTTTCGATAGTTTGTTCACTGGTACAGGTGATACTACAATAGTAGATTCAATTGATATTGTGAAAAATCAAATCATTAGTGTAACTGGTGCAAATACTACTCTTATCGAAGATATTTCTGCAGCGCAAACCCAGCAAATTGATGATATCATTCAGGAAAATTCAGGGATAAGTGTTACTGAACAGTACAAAGCCAATGAGCAACAGGTTAACAACATTTATCTCAACTCACTCGCAAAGGGAGATAGAAATATTTCAAGTCCGGACCAATCAACCCTGCTAAGCATTGCTCATCAATGCCCATATGCTGGGGGCAAACCAGTATATCTTGCTCGGGCATTGTATCGTGTGATTAATCCTTATGAGACTTACGATGACGATGATGTCTGCACTCAATTGGGCTATTACAGGAAATCTAATCCGCATGCTTTAGCCATAACGTATTCATTCATGTACCCAAACCCAACAGATAAGGAAATCACTTTAAGTTATTATCTGACTGATAAGAAGCCAACCCAATTAAGGATATTCGATTCTTCGTTGCAGTTGATAGCACAGGAGGAACTTAATCAGATGCAAACGAGTAAAAGTCTTACTCTTGAAAGTATTTCCTCTGGTTTGTATCTTTACAACATTATCCAGGATGGAAACGTTGTTTCCTTGGGTAAATTCAGTGTTGCGCATTAAATTATTATTTTTATTACTGATATCCTGCGGTCTAATTCAGGCCCAGGGTATCAGTAATTTATGGCTTCTCGGATATGATTGTGGCGCAGTACAACTTTGCGGGGGAACAAATATTAATTTCCTTTCGGGTGTGCCGGACACTTTAAAAGTTAGTCGGCCAATGAATTTCTTCCGTACGAATTCTAGCATCAGTAATTCATCAGGATCATTGTTATTCTATACTAATGGAATTTATATTGCTAATGCCCTTGATGATACCATGTTAAATGGTGATAATTTAAGTCCAAGCCAATTTACCACAATGTGGGATCATTACGGACTTTCATTACCGCAAGCGTCTCTAATATTACCTATTCCTGGAGATTCCCTACGGTATTTACTTTTTCACGAGACACTCGAAAATATTTCTGGTCAAGGCATTTATCAACCTATTGAATTACTTTATTCTGAGATAGACATGTCTCTTGATGGTGGTCTTGGCGAAGTTGTCCTTAAGAATATTCCGATTATCTCTGACACTCTCCTTATCAGCGGTATCACAGCATGTAGGCACGCAAATGGCAGGGATTGGTGGATAATCACGCACAGGTATGATTCTGATATTTACCTGACGCTTTTACTAACGCCTTTTGGTATAAATGGACCATTTACTCAGCATGCCGGGCCTTACATTTATGCAGGTGGCGGAGATCAATCAGTTTTTTCACCTGACGGTAAAAAATTTGTTCGCTATCAGATTGATGATGATCTTGATATTTTTGATTTTGACAGATGTTCGGGTATTCTCTCAAATCCCGTTCATGTTTCAATAAACGACTCGGCAGCAGGTGGGGGTGTCGCAGTATCGCCTAACTCTAGGTTTTTATATGTGTCTTCAAGCAATTATGTATATCAATTTGATCTTTCAGACACGAACGTTGCTTCAACACAAAGTACCGTTGCTGTGTTTGATAATTTTACTGACACTGCTCCTCCCTTTTATACCGATTTTTATCTGGCGCAACTCGCGCCTGATAACAAAATTTACATCATTACAGGAAATGGTACACATTATTTACATGTGATTAACAATCCGGATAGTCTTGGAATGAATTGTAATTTGGTTCAGCATGCATTTGTCTTGCCAACATACAATGCAGCAACAATTCCTAATTATCCAAACTATTTTTTAGGCGCAGACACTACGAATGCGATTTGTGATTCCCTTAATTCAACAAGTGAGTTTCTTTTATCTCAAACTAATGAACTGATTATCTTTCCGAATCCAGCTACAGATATACTATATTTAAATGTTCCGTTCTCTAAATTGACGAGCGATCTGAAAATTTATAATGTTGTAGGTCAAGAAATGATGCTTTTTCCTAAGTTAGTCCATGAGGGATCTTTCTTTGAATTTGATATTACGCAACTGGTTCCTGGAATTTATTTTTTTGAATTTATTGGAAATAATATTCCCGTGGTTGGAAGATTTATTAAGGAATAAAAGAGGAATTCTATTTTTTTAAGTTGAGATCTTGTTAATCTAGAGTGCTCTGATGGGACTTCTCAAGCTAACAAAGGCTATTTCCTCTGTGCCAAATCTACTGAAATTTAAAAATAATCGTGGTGTTTGAATATAAATAGAAAAAATACTTGATTAATTCAAACTAAGTATTTATCTTGCAATAAGTTTCAATTGATTTAACGATATCCTCCTAAATTAATAGCCCTTGCTGTGAGAAGTCCACCTCTCACGTATTGAATTAAAGGCGTATGAAATTCGGCGTGTACGTTGTAACAAAAAACCTGAGGTATCAACCCGCTTATGTGGATCGATAATTTCATCTGCTTCGAATTCATCACCATTATTATTATTCAGATTTTTAAAATATTTTTTTAAGACCAGATGAAGTGGTTTTGCTGAAGTAAGTATCTGAATCAGTATATGCAAAGGAAGTTCCTTTAAATGTTCAGGAGGTGGAAGGCAGCTATAATTTTTTACATTCAACGGTAACCATGCTTTTTGAGATGAAGCAGTCCATGAAATTTCAAAACCTGATGGCAAGGCTCTTTCGGAATGTATCGCTTGAGTTCTATCAATCCACACATAATCATAATAATCTCCATTTCCCTTTTCGGAATATTCTTTTTCAGAAAGCAACTCGTTGCCATCCTCAGTTGTGATGACAAATCCAGATAATGTTTGTTCATTGTTGAAGCGAAAGCGGATGATCACTTTGTTTTCTATCAGGTCTGCCTCAGCACTCAAAATAAAAGGAGGAAGCATGGCAGCTTCTGAATTATCTTCCGCATCTTCTGAAGGGCACGGTTGCCAGTTTATTTTTTCTTTATCAACTTCTTCAACTTCAGGAAAAATATTTTCAAGCGTCTTATAAGCATCTGAATTTCTGGAAGACGATATTATAAATGCAATGTTTGCCTCATAGTTGCTAATAAATCCATTGCCCATACCCGCTACAGTGAAGTTTCCTGATCCCATAAGAAGCAGAACCCAATTACCTTTGTTTAATCGTATGCATTTCATATGCAAGGGCCTGTATTCATTCTCGGGAGGTAGTATTTCTGGCAAGAGGTAGAAGTAAGAATTATCAGGATTGTTGTCCAAAAGAAATTTTGGTGCATGAAGCCTTGTTCTGCCATGGGTATCTTTATCTGGCTCCCCTGCACAGTAATAATGTATTTCACCTTGCTTATTAATTAGTAATTCATTAATTTCTGCTAGAGGAACTTTCTTTCCATACGATGAATCAAAAAACGGACTAACTACAGTGATGTAATCAGGCATGAAAGAATAATATTTGAGCCATAATTCTTTCAATTGATTAATTGAAGAAGGCGATCCAGGATAAGTAAATATCGGCCAGGAATGAATTTCGTCGTTATTGAGATTCTGATCTTCTACTTTCCAGTTTATTAAAGTTTTCCTGGCCCTACTCAAAAGACCCTTACCTCGACCCGAAACAACTTCACTGCATTTTACGCCTTGTTGAATTATTCTTTCAAGAAAATTAAAAGTCTCTGTAAAAACCGATATAGGAATTTCTTTACCCGGAACGGCATCGAACATTGTAAAGACTTCCTGATTTTTCCTATAGCCTTCCGAGGTCAAATTAGCAGAACCGATTATAATACGAATACATTTGGTCCAGAAAAGTAAACTAACTTTTGCATGCTGAATCCCTCTTGGAAGTCGCACAGGTAAAAGATCCCATCTTATATTCCTGCTTACCTTACAATGATGTTGATCTGCCAGAACCATCGCACATTCCACCTTATTTAGTTTTTCTTCCCGTTCAATGATATAAGAAAGCGCCTCGGAATCTGGATCAGATTCTAATTGAAGAAAAGCACTGAGGCAATCTTCTTCAAAAAAAGATGCACCAAAAGTAAATGTGGTAGCAATAAAACCTACAGGTTCACCGGCATCCTGAGGAGGTGACCATGCATCCAGTAACTTTCCTGACTCGTTAATTTCTTTGGCCATTTAATTTTCGTAAGTCTTTCATAAATGAAAGTAATGAACCTGATCGATAAAAATATACATAAGCATTCAGATCATTAATAACCTTCGACTTTTTTCTTGAATAAGCAGGCCTTACTATGAAGATATTCTTTTGAATACATTCAAACCAGGGAAGCTTACCATACGGCGGTTTCTTTTTTTGAACGGCCAAATGATGGTCATGAATGACATCTACTAATTTACGTGTTGACACTTTGCTGTTGAATCTGCTATATGCAATCTGAAATGCTGAATCCTCTTTCACCCTTGCTAATGCTTCAATACATTCTGCATATTGTCCGCTTATACTTTCCGCAGCATACTTCACAGGGGCCAGTTTATATAGATCATTATGATTTCCTTTATTAGACTGGGTACTTAGTTTATATAGAATGCTTTCAAGAGCGTTTGTTAGTGTCCGACTGAATTGTTCATACACTATTATTGCCTTTACGATTTCTCCAAGTTCAGGCCTTACTTTTTTTACTAAATAATTATGAAAATGAGATTCTGCAATACCCTCGCGGGTATCATATTTATCTGAATAGCTAATTAATGCATCAATAATTTCAGTTCGCTTCTGTTCTTTATCATTCCTCAATAGATCGAAAAGAATCTTAGCTTCTTGTTTTCCAGCTTTAACGGGATGCATTTTAGCGGCCATCTCAACAAAAAAATTCCAGTTCCATTTCCTTTCAACACGTGCATTTTTTAAACCATCTTCAATTGCATTTTTTATTCTGGATTTAAATGCCTGTCCCGCACCAGTAATTCCGCTATAGTAACCAGGAAGACCTTGTTCCTTTTCCCATATCCTTACCAATCTGTCACCAGCTTCTCCCAAGCGTTCGCCTTGTATCAGATCCATATCTCTGCCAAGTGTTTTATAAACCCCGTAAAAGCCAAATACGGACGGTACACGTAAATATCTCGGAGCATTTAAAGGAAGGTTTTGCCTCATTGCAACTGCTGCTTTGTCGCTTCCGGGCAATCCAATTGCGCCACCGTTTTCCTTAAATTCCTTTACTAAGGCTTGAACTACATGCCATTCATACACCTGTAATGGAGAAGAAATTCCATCTGAGGCTAATATATCTTTGCCAAATTCCTGGCAAACAGCGACACCGGCAGAAATCAATGTAAGATACCGAGGATGACTCATTCGCTCACGAACTCCAGGAACGAGTCTGACTGAAAGTCTGTCTGCAATAGGAACTAATCCCAAAGGATCAATTGAACCATCACTTTTTATCTCGGGATCGAAGGCACTTAGCTGCGGCAACATCATAACTTTATTTTAGCAAGAATAAATTTTTTTAAATTCCAACAATCTCAAATATTAATAAAAAGTATGAATTACGTTATGATACACTGTAAATTTTCGTTGTAGTTTTTTGCTGCGATACGCAATTTATCGAGCGCATGATTGATCAAGGTCTCACTGTAACCTTTTACTTTCAGATAGTCTCTAACAATACCTTCTTCAATGTTGCTGTTGTTTGGTCGGTCTTCCCAATTGCCGAGATATTGATAGCCCAATTGCTCAGTGAACAATTTTACGATTCGGTTTTGGGTTATGCGTTCTATCTGACTGATGGTTTCCATTCTTAGATTTTAACTACCTGAAATTTTACTTAATAGCTGTAGAATTGAATGTCAGTTATTTCCACAATGCAATTAGTTTTTCTGCAAAAGCCTTATTAATCCGACCGCTTCTTTTTAATAACTTCTTCTCTTTTAAATTTAACTTCTGATTTACAAATTTTAGATTTTTTCCTTTAACGGTTGGGATTTCCACATAACAAAGTGTGTTTTCGACATTGTTACTTTTCCACCTGCGTTTATGAATTACATAGCCAGCAGGACACACAAAAGTATTTTTTCCCTCCTGAACGACCTGAATTATAATATCACCTTTTTGAGGTAAAAATTTATGATCGTACAAAAATTCATCAACGAAATGACGAGGTTTTCTTACTCTGCGTTGGGCAGCTTCTTTTTTACCGATTACAGATTGTCTTTTTTCGTACTCATAATATTCCCCTACCGCTAACTGATAAATGTAGAAGGGAGGTTGCTTGATGTTTTCGGAAGAACGATTGCGGGATGTATTGCCGGGAGGACCAACAAAACGAGGCTCTCTATAAATTCTTTGCTTGTGCTTTAATTTTTCTTCACCTTCTTCAGTGGAGCAAAATTTATTGATAAAAATTTTTGCATCACGAATTGATCTTTTATCCGAGGTTTTTATTATTGCGTCCGTCATCTTGGTAGAATTGCGGGAAACATTTGATGAACCAATGTACAGTTTGCCACCAATGACAAACATTTTTGCATGAAGCCAATCACGGGAATAAATTTTTACTCCTTTGTAATAAAGTTTAAGCAATTCTGCTGGGCAAGTTTGACCTGACTTAACGGCTTTATCGCTTGCATCAACTAAAAGAGAGCTACCCAAAGAAAGCGGAAGCATTTCCGCACCACCTTTGCCGAAGTAGGCGACAGCAACAAGCGATTTGGATTTGCTTTTTTTAGCTGCGGCTGTTAACCGGCTCCAAATGTTTTCTGTTATTAGTTCAGTTGTCATAAAAATAGGTTGAGAATTAAACCAATCTTATTTTCCCTATCAAAAGATTTTGCATCATTTCTTACTTTAGCAGTTTGTACTTGTTCAATTGGATATTCCGCGCAAGTTGACCCACCTATTCCGCGGCAAACTGACCCGCCA
>JBDTTM010000018.1:0-22514 GCA_039930605.1 Bacteroidota bacterium | reverse complement strand
TGTTGTGCCCTCAATGGTCATCGTCCAGTCACTATTTGCCATCACGCAGGTATTGTCGCAAGGAACTACAGGAATCCAATTACATCTCCTGAATTGCAGTTCGAAACTGAGCGGATAAGAAGTGCATTGAGGCGGAGGTAAACAGGAATCAATACCGTAAGGGCCACCCAATAGGTAAGCTGGCCAAAAAAAACAAGAACCTTGAATGCCACCTAAACAAACAAAATGTCTGGATCTACAAGATTGACCGGAAGGATTCGTCATCAAAATTCCAAATCCGCCGTCATCACGAATGCATGGAAGCGCAGTGTTGTAGGACATGTAAGAAGTAATGTTGGTAATCGTACAGTTGGGTGGCGTCATCAGACTATCAATAAAATAACTACATCCGTTCATGTCACATACAGAAGTGAATCCAGATCCCGTGATGGAAGCCTGGGGAATTGTATCAGATGAATACACAAATGGATCAAGTGTTACAGGGTATAAAGTTGAAGGGCTCCTCAGCCAATTCACAGGTACAAAATAATCCAATTGGTTTCCACTTAATGCGAATGGCATCTCTATTGAACTTTCTATCTTTTCATTCACATCATACGCATAACTTTTCCTTAAAGAAAAATAAGGCATGGATGCATTGTTCACAATGGAGATCGTTCCTGAGCGGAAATTTTCAGCCGTTAAAGTAGATTGGGATAAATCAACATGCAGGCCTGGCGGTACTTCCACTTCCTGGCGCATAGCCAACCATCCATCCGTAAACTGTAATGAATTCTTCAGAATGAAATTTGTTTTCAGGCGTCCGGTGCAGGCAATCATTTGTAAATCTACTCCCGGGTAAAATTCACTGACAAGAAAAATCGTCTCCAGGTAATTTTCACTTCGCGTCACAGTGCCCCAGTTCCCTGCACCAAGAGAAGATACTGTGCCGTCGGCTGCAATACGCACCAGCGAAATATTTTTATTGAAACGAAATTCTTTCCCACCATTGGTAATGGAAGCAAATTTATTTTCGAAATCAATCACTACCGGTGATGGCTGCATCCTTGCGGCAAATACATGTTCGCTTTCCTGAACAACACGCGGATCCTTCGTGCGCCAGAAACCGTCGGCGTCTTTAAAGTTCATATTTCCCAGCGATTTCTGGATGAAGAATGATTTGGTACCATCAGCATTCAGTGCAAAAAATTCGCGGGCGTTGCATGTACGTTTTTCAATTTCTTCCGTGCAGTCTTTACACGGAGCATTGAAAGGAAGAATTCCTTTTTCCGGATGCGACTTTCCGGGATGTTGAGCGCCGGCATTTACAAACGAATAAATAAGCACGAATAATAAAAAAGATTTTTTCATGAGAGGGTGTTTTAGTCTTCTCAAAGATGGGAAAATATCTCATTCAATCAACGACTGTTTAACAGTTAGAAATTGCACAGTTTAATTTAATAAAAGCCAAATTGCCACTAAGACCCGAAGTCACCAAGATTCTTTGGATTTCTTTGTGTCTTTGAGCCTTAGTGGCAATGAATTGATTTGGCTTTCTATGTTTCCTATGTATCTATGTGTTTCAATCGGCTGTTCCACTATCTCTTAAATTGTAAGATTTCATTTTTTTTTTCAAAACTACCCTCACCTCCCCAATTTTGACCTTTTGTTACTGAGCAAAACCCTTCAATCACCCACTCCCGAATGTCATTCACCCATGTTTATATCCGTTGGTCACAAAACCGCTTTTCATAAAACATTAACCTGTACTTTTCGTCCAATAAACAATTTACGGAGGAACCCCATGATTAAACGAAACTACTTTCTCTTCATCCTGCTGCTTACAGCCACAGCAGCATCTTCACAGCGGACAGCCAATCTCAGTTACGGCACAGGTGTCGTTAATTATATAGGAGACCTTGGCAATGAAAAAAACTTTCCACTGAGTTCTGCCAATATCGGAATGGAAGTAACCGTCAGGGACTTTTTAAATAACCCTGAAAAATCACACGTGCTCAACCGCCCGTTCGGTGTGGAAGCCCGTTTCAGCTGGCACCGTTTGCAGTATGATGAAACTGCTCCGCTCGGTGGCAAAGAAGGAAATAAATTACGCAACTACCTCCGCGGACTGAGTTTCCGAAATGACCTTTTCGGCTTGAGTGCAAATGCAACCTACACCTATTATGCAAACCGATACAAACCATTGTACAAACAGAAATTTGCTTTCTTTATTCTTGCCGGTGCAGGCGTTTTTTATGGCTCACCAAAAGCCGATCTTTTCAAAGGCTCAATCGACCAGAAAAACCGTTACTACTACTGGAATGACGGAACCATTCATGATGTGAGTGAACGTTCAGGATTGAAAGGCAACATCATCGAAAAGGATGGCGTGTATGAAACCAATCTCCACGACTGGAATACAGAAGGTCAGGGCAAAGGCAGTGAGACAAATAACAAAAAACCATATAGTACAGTCAACGTTGGCTTTCCACTCGGCATCGGAATCCGTTATGGCTGGAACAAGAACATCACCGTTTCTGCGGAACTTGATTACTACTATTTCATTACCGACTACCTGGATGATGTGAGCGAACGTTATGCAACTTACGATGAACTCGCTATCAACTTCCCGGATGCAAATGATTATGAATTGAGTAAATATATCACCGACCCTACCGGCTATGGTTCCAGCGGTGAAATAAATATTGCTACCAGTCCGCGTGGAAATCCAAACCTGAGAGATGCATATACCTTCTTCAGCATTGAAGTGGCGTATAAGATTACACTGCATGCAAAAGGGGTGTACGGACAACTTGCGAAGAACTGATACAGGCGGTTTCCTATCTGCTTTTCAGCACCGTTTCCTGCATAGTGGAATCGTAGTCGAGGATTATTTTTTGGATTCCTGATTCAAGAACCTGGTTCACGTCTTTCGAGGTCACGCCATATACAATCCTGTTTGCTTCCAATCCGTTTTCGCGGATCCATTGAATGTGTTCAGCATTGACGTCTTCTGCAAAGCTGGAAAGGAAATCGGGTCTAAAATTTTTAGGAATCAACTTATAAAACCATTCCTTGCCGGGCGTAAATCCTTCCATCACTGTATTAATTTCCGGATAAAAGAATTCCAGGTAAGAGATAAAAAGCAGGTTTGAATTTGCAACAATGGTGCTTGATTCGAGGTGGTTTTTCTTTATAAGAGAAGCGATCTTCTCAGCCATGTGGATCGAGTGCAGTTTTACATCGAGGTAAATGACAAACCTGTTGCCGAATTTTTCTGCGACTTCCTGCAGGGTGATAACTGTGGATGCTGAAGGTTTCCCGTCAAACAGAATTTTTTGCTTTGTCAGTTCCGCTGCAGCAAATTGATTCACCTCTTTGTTGATGCCTAATAACCGCTGGCAATTATCATCATGAAAAATAACCGGCACATCATCTGAAGTAAGATGAATATCAGTTTCAATCGCTTTAAATCCTGCTTCGGCAGCCGCTTCAAATCCCGCTTCGCTGTTTTCAGGAAAATAGTTTCCTATTCCCCTGTGCGCAAACAACAGCTCTGACTGATTACCGGGAAAAGACAACGTGGTAATTCCCTTCTTTTTACCAAATCCACCTCCAGCAATCACAAATGCAATCAGCAAGACGAATGCAGTACAAAGCAGTATTAGGAAGATGCGTTTTATCGTTTTCAATTTACCACGCCAAAAATACTTTTATTTCAGCCTGAAGCTAAAAACATTCACCTGACAATACTTTCGCTCTATATTTGCCGCCATGGCAATTTTTGGTTCACGCAACAAAACCCGCACTGAGGGTGAGATGTCATTCCTGGAACACCTGGAAGCATTGCGCTGGCATATTGTAAGGTCTGTCAGCGTCATATTCGTTGCTGCAATTGTATTATTCTGCTACAAAGACTTTCTATTTGACGGCATCCTGCTTGCGCCGAAAAATCCGAACTTTCCTACTTACCGGGCGCTCTGCTGGCTCTCGAACTATTTCAACCTGGGCGGAGATTTATGCGTTACAAAAATTGAATTTACACTGATCAGCACTGACCTCTCTTCTCAGTTCACCACGCACATGTGGGCGGCAATTGTGGGTGGATTGGTGCTCGGGTTTCCATTCCTCGTTTATGAACTCTGGAAATTTATCAAGCCGGCATTAAAAGACAAGGAAAGAAGTTATGCAAAAGGGATTGTGTTTTATACTTCATTCCTCTTCCTCACCGGGGTGCTGTTCGGGTACTATGTAATTACGCCGATGTCCGTGAATTTTCTTGGCACCTACCAGGTGAGTGCAGAAGTGAAAAATACCATTACACTGGATTCATTTATCGGTACCGTTACCACGCTTACACTCATCACAGGGCTTGTTTTTGAATTGCCGATTGCCATATATTTTCTTTCGAAAATCGGGATTATGTCACCTTCATTTATGCGCAAGTACCGAAGACATGCCATTGTTATCATCCTGATCGTAGCCGCCATCATCACCCCGACCAGCGATGCAACAACATTGATGCTGGTTGCTATTCCGCTGTGGATATTGTACGAGATCAGCATTTTTGTAAGCGCGTATGTAATGAAGGGCAACGAACAAGAAATAACATAGAATGAAAAAGCATGTCACGCAAAGTCCGCCAAGCTTAAATACAATCGATAGTTTTCTTCGCGATCTTTGCGCCTTTGCGTGAAATCTCTCAAAACATATTTCAAAACATCACCACATGCACCCAAAAGTAAAAGACTTTAATGACTACCGTTCAAAGATGAACGACCGCATTTTAAGTGTCGACAATAAAGTGATGAAGCGGCTGTACAACCTCGACACCAATACGTACCAGGAAGGTGCACTCAACGTGAAAACAAAAGAGATGCTTGGTTTGGTTGCAAGCATGGTATTGCGTTGCGATGACTGCATTAAATACCATGTAGAACGCTGCAAAGCAGAGGGTGTGACAGAAGCAGAATTGTTTGAAATTTTTTCTGTAGCGAATATTGTAGGCGGAACGATTGTGATACCGCATACAAGAAGGGCCGTTGAATACTGGGATGCGCTGAACGCAGAATAATTTCCCGCTACTACCTCACCAGGCTCACATGTCCGATATAGCTGTGTGACTTGCCCTCATTGTCATTGACGATTATTTTATAAACGTACACATCCATCTGGCAATCAGCGCCGGTGTTATTGTTACGTCCGTTCCATGTCGCATTCAATCCGCGACTGTCAAGAATTTTTATTCCCCACCGGTCGAAAATTAAAAGCTGCATGTCTGTAATGTCATATGCACTTGCAAAAAAGAAATCATTGATGCCATCACCATTGGGTGTAAATGCATTCGGAATATAAAGCGTGTATTCACCGTAAATTTTTACTTTCCTATAGGTAGTATCAAAACACTGGTGCTCGGTAGAAACAATCAGCTGAATCGTAAACGTGCCGGTGTCACCGTACACATATACAGGATTTTCCAGCGTTGATGTTCCTTCAGCATCTCCGAAATTCCAGTTCCAGTTTGAGGCCACATAACTTTGATCATCAAACGTGATGCGCGGATTGAAGAAAGAAACCGAATCAGGGCTTAACACAAAATCAGCAACAGGATTTTCATACACGTGTACTGCAGCATGTGCTACGAGAGAATCCGTGCAATCCTCAGGTGTAGTCACATACAATGAAACATTGAAATCTCCGCTGGTAGTATATTCATGTATCATGTCTGTTTGCAAATAATCTCCTGTTCCATCACCTGTATTCCAGATATAGATTGAACCCGGTGGTGTATTGGTTAGATTCAGCAGGTTCACTGTAACAGGCACACAACCTTCCGCATTCACCAGTGAAAAATTTACATCAGGCAATGGATTCACAAAAACCTGTGTTGCATCGTCGGCATCATTCACTGTGCAATGATCGCTGACAGAAGCAATGAAAGATGTAGTGGTAACCGGAAATACTGTTACCTGTTGTGTAACTTCTCCTCCCGGATTCCAGGTGTAATAATAAGGACCGCCATTTCCGCCGGAAGGAGTAACCATGAGATCAACACTTTCTCCTTCACAAATCGTATCCCCTTCTGTGATGAGTGCTTCTAAAGGTGGATGCACAAAAACAAAACTCGTTGCCAGGTCAGAAGTACATCCGTTCATATCTGTTGCCTGGACTTCGTAAGTATCACTGACTGTCGGCGACACAAAAATATTTACTGCAGTGTCTCCTGTATTCCAAAGATAAGAAAAGCCCCCTGCTCCGCCACTTGCCATGCAATACAACTGCGCCTGTTGCCCAATGCAAATTGTATCCAGCGGTGTTGCTGAGAGAAGGACTGCCGGCGGCTCTTCCACGAGATAAGTTGCCTGACGCAGACATCCATGGGCATCCGTAATATTCACTGCATAGCTTCCTGCCGAAAGGTCTGTCAATGTTGACTGTGTGCTGCCATTCGACCAGTTGTATTGATAAGGAGGAACCCCACCGGAAGTTACCAGTGTAACTACGCCATTGGAATCTCCTTCACACAATGTATTGTTTACCATTCCCAAAACACTTACCTGAGTCGGCGAAGAAACCGTTGCAATTGATTGCGAAAAACAACCGCTGTTGTCGGTAACCACAACGATATAATTCCCTGCCGGAAGAGAAGTTGCTGTACTGTCTGTCTGCAAGCTGTAATCCCATGCATAAGCGTACAAACCCGAACCCCCGCTTGCGATAACGGTAATGCTTCCATCGCTTCCGCCATAACAGTTTACATCAGTAACAACCATCTGTGCTGCAACGGGCGCCGGATCAGCAATGTTGATCTGGTGATTCTCCAGGCAACCATGTGCATCTGTGACTGCTACGTTGTATAATCCTGCACCGAGGTTGGCCGCATAATAAGTGTTGCTTGAAACAGGACTCCACAGGTAAGTATAAGGTCCTGTACCGCCTGTTACATTTACACTTGCTGTTCCGTTTGCCGAACCGGCACATGCTGCATTGGTGGTAGTATGTGTAATCACTAAGGCATTCGGCTGAAAAAGCACGACTGAATCATTTACTACACATGCATGCTGGTCAGTGATGGTAACATAATAAGTTCCATCCGCAATATTTGTAACAGCATCGGTGGTTGCACCATTTGACCATTGATATGAATATCCTGCAGTGCCACCGGAAGCAACGATTGATATTGTTCCGTCAGACGAGCCAAAACATGCAGGATTCAAATGTGATGTGGCAGAAATCAATGCAGGTGGCTGAACAAGCAAAACGTGAACAGTATCAATGCAGGAATTCGTGTCTGTTACGGTCACGATGTAATTTCCCTGGGTAAGATTTGAAAACAATGCACCTGCCTGCGGCGGATTGTTGTTGAGTGAATAAACCAGTGAACCACTGCCGCCGGTTGTAACAAGACTGATACTTCCGTCATTTCCTCCATTGCAATTAACATTGGTACTTACCAATCCTGTCAACTGCGGCGAATGAAGATCTGCCAGGTTGATCTGCTGAAATGTTTTGCAGCCATTCGCATCCCTGATCATGATATTGTAAGTTCCTTCATTCAATCCATTGTGATTTTGTTGTCCGGAATAAACCAATCCACTGTCAATGGAATAAGCCCACGGACCTGTTCCTCCGTTGGCAACCAGTGAAATACTTCCATTATTCATGCTGCATGTTTCATCGCCTGTTGTTGACGCGATTACCAGCGGAGCCGGCTCGGTGAGCTGTACCACTGAACTTGCAAGGCACTGGTTCTGGTCACTTACGGTCACGTAATATGTTCCGGCTGGAAGAGAATCAAACAGGATTGAAGATTGGAAAGTGACACCATTGTCAATACTATAAGTGAGTGCTCCTGAGCCACCGCCGGCGTGAACAGTTATTGACCCTGAAGGCTGGTTATTACATAATAGATTTTGCGTTGGAACAGAACTGATGTTTGGTGCGAGCAGGTTGTTAACCGTAAGCGGATGTGTGACAATGCAGTTATTTGCATCACGGATTGTAATCGTATAACCTCCTGCAAAGAGGTTGTTAAAAACAGGAGACGCCTGGAAATTAACTCCGTCAATCGAATACTGATAAGCACCTGTTCCTCCGGTTACATTCAGTGTCGCAGATCCGTTGCTTTGTCCGCAGGCTGCATTCACTACAAGATGATTGGCATTGAGAGCAGGTGGTTCAATGATCAGAACAGTGTTATTCGCTGAACATCCCGCAGTATCCAAAACAATGATGTTATAACTGCCTGCAGGAAGATTTGCAAATGAATTGGATGCCTGGAATGTAGTGCCATTGTCAATGCTGAATTGAATGCTACCCACTCCACCGGTGCTATTGATAAGAATTGTTCCTGCCTGGTCGCCATTACAAAGTTCATTTGTTGAATTGACTGCCTGGATAACAGGACCGTTCAGGTTACTTACAGAAGCTGTAAAATCCTGTTCACATCCCATTGAATCACGAACGGTGATTGTGTAATTTCCAGAAACGAGGCTGATGAAATTAGTATCGGGAGTAAAATTGCCGGAATGATTGATCGAATATGAAAGTGAACCAATTCCTCCGGAAGCATTCACCGACACGGATCCATTATTAAAACTGCAATTGGCAGGGACACTCTGGAAATTGAAATTGAATGGCATTGGCTGCACGATGGAAACCGAAGTATCTGCTGTACATTGATTGGTATCCGAAATAATCACCATGTAATTGCCGACATCCAGTGAGTCGAAGAATGAAGATAACTGGAATGTTGTTCCATTATCGATGCTGTAAGAGAGAATTCCGCTTCCACCACCGGTATTCATTGCAATGGTTCCATCCTTGGCATTGAAACAGATAACATCTGTAACATTGATGGCATTGAGCACCGGCGCTGCACTGAATGCAACCTGTGCATCCAGAGAATCAATACATCCATGACTATCTACAACTACGAGGTGGTACAAACCGGAATCAAGTGCAAATAATCCGGAATCATTTACAAACGCATTTCCATTGAAGCTAAACTGGTAATCAGGTGTTGCACCCGAAGCATGGATAACGATGGATCCGTCATTGCGGTCGCATTTCTCTGTTGCAATCTCAACGGAAAAAATTAAAGGTGAAGGTTGTACAAGTGTAACGGTATCAATGGCTGTGCAATGATTTGTATCCACCACTTCGAGGAAATATATACCGGGAAATAAGGAGTCAAAAATAAATGTGTTGTAAAAATTTGTTCCCCCGTCGGCACTATAAAGCAATATACCATTTCCACCGGAGGCAGTGATGTCAATACTTCCGTCGCTGAAACCATTACATGAAATGTCTGCAGTCACCGCCAGGTCAATGACCGGTGAATGATAAATTCCGGGTGTTGCAAGCGTACTGTCGAGGCATCCGTTTGCATCCTTCACATAAATAAAATAATCGTCAGAAAAAATATTTGGAAACGCAGCCGCGGTTTGAAATGTCGCTCCACTGTCAATGCTGTATTGCAGAATACCTGTTCCGCTCACAGCTGTGAGTGAGATGGATGCATTGGCAACATCATCGCAGATCTGGGGAGTTGTTTGCAAACCGATAATCCGCGGACCCAACGCATCACCGATAATAATAGTAGTCGCTTCCACACATCCATTCGCATCCATCGCCACTACTTTGTAGCTTCCTGAAATGAGATTATTGAAGACGTTGCCGGGAACAAAAGAAAGTCCCCCATCAATGCTGTATGTAAATGTGCCCGTTCCCCCTATCACATTTGCCGTGATGGAACCATTCGGCAGGCCGCACAAGGCATCAGCAGAAATGATGGAAAGAATTATTTCCGGGCGTTCGGCAATGCTAAGTGGCGTAGTTGAATTGCAACCGAAATTATCTTTCACCACCACAGTATAATTTCCGGAAGGAAGAGAAGTAAAAATATTAGAGTTTGAAAAGGTGACGCCGGCATCGATGCTGTATTTAATAGGAGGTATTCCGCCAACGGTGTTGATGACGACGCCTCCGTCCGTGGCACCGTAACATGCGACATCGGTTATATTCATTGATGATACAGTTGGAGCAGATGAACCACCGACACTATAGTTGCGGATGCGCTGGCAACCACTGGCATCCCTGACGGTAAGTGCAAGCGGGCCGGAAGGCAGGTTGGTAAACACATTTGAAAACTGCCAGGTAGTCCCTCCGTCAATAGAATATTGAAATGGCTGAAGTCCATTACCCGGCTGTAACGTAATTGCCCCATTATTCAAACCACACGTAGTATTTGTCATTGCACATGCTACAGTTATCAGTTGAGGTTCCAACACAGTTTCAATTCTGCTCACGATGCAGTTGTTCTGATCTTTAACTACAACCTGGTATGATCCGCCGGAAAGATTTGAAAAAACGTTGCCGGCAAAAAATGTAGCTCCATTATTAATGCTGTACTGGATGGTACCCATACCTCCACTGGCAGATATTGTAATGGTTCCATTGCTTACGTTCGCACAAGTTACATCAGTATGTACAATCAAACTTATTACCGGTGCGTTCAGGTTATCAACGATGGCTGTATCGTGCGTAAGGCATCCATTTCCGTCACTGATCTCAACGAAATAAATTCCGGGCGGCAGGTTGGAAAATAAATTTGATGTCTGGAAAATCTGCCCGTTGGTAATGCTATAGGTTACGGTACCAGTTGTTCCGCTTAGCACATTCAATGTGATGCTGCCGTTGCTAAGTCCGCAGGAAGATGGCAACGGAAGGATTTGCAGATCAACCGGAGGTGGTTGAATGAGTGTAACAGATGCGCTCACTGTGCAACCATTCACATCATCGACTACGATTGGATACGTTCCGGCCGGCAGGTTGCCAAACAAAGGAATATTCTGAAAGCTGCCACCGCTATCAATGCTGTAGGTATAAGGTGCAATACCGCTCGCTGCTGTAATGTTGATGCTTCCATCGGTACCGTTGTTACAAAGTATATCCTGGGAAATGATGTTGCTGATTACCGGGAGCGTGGAAGGACCAACTGTAAAGTCGTCATTCCACAAGCAGCCATGTGCATCTCTCACCACTATAAAATAGGTACCTGCAGCGAGGTTGGTGAAACTTGTTGCACCCTGGAAAGTAACTCCGTTGTCTTTGCTGCAGGAATAAGGCGATGTACCGCCGGAAGCTGTAATCGTAATCCGTCCGTTTGCAATGGCGCACTTTGTATCATTTACAACAACGGATGCAGATAAAATCTGTGGTTCGCTGATTACAAAAAGTGTAGAAGAGATGCATCCGTTCGGATCTTCAGTGAATAATGTATAAGCTCCCGAAACGAGATTTGAAACCTGGTCGGTAAGGACTCCTGCCGTTTGCCTGATTGTATTCCCTGTGGCGTTTTTCCAGGTGAATGTCCACGGACTCACACCCATGCCGGTTCCATTGGCACTCCCCGTTTGTCCGTTGCAAAGCGGATCTGTAACAGTTACATTAGGTGGAATGCAACAGGCGAGTGAGGCATAAAAATCATTCAGCGGATCACCGGCACATGCAGCAGAAGTCCAAGATCCCGTTTCGCCATCAGCATATGTATCAATTAATACATTCAGGTTTTCACCGTTGATGCAATTAGCCTGGTCATCTGTTTGAATCGAAAAGCAAAAATTCCATGTACAGTTGCCGGATAAGTTATCTCCGAAATTATTTCCCGGATCATTATCTGCAATGCCGGCAGGATTTCCGGCAGATGTTTCATAAAAAAACCCCGGACCTGTAGTGAAACCACTGGCAGAAGAAGTCACCTGTTGATTGTACCAGTTCCAGATACCGTTTCCGGAACATGATTGCGGAGGAGAAGCAGCAAAAGTGGTTATATCCCAACCCGGACCGAAGGTGGGAATAACAGAATGGAGCCAGTTGGCAGACGTAGGACTGAATCCTGTTATCTCCAGACAAAAATTGACTGTCTGACCTGCGAGGTAAATTCCATTTTGCGGCGGCGGTATCACGTTCAAGGCACTTTGAATCACACATCCTTCGCAATCGAGATTATTCTGAAGCGATAGTGTAAAGTTACATTCGTCATTAAGCGTACCTCCACTTACCCGGAGGAAATAAGTGCCTGGAGCAAGTCCGGAAAATGAAGTGTTGAGAAAACCACCTCCTCCTACCGCACAGCCGCGGGGAACAAGGTTGTTGCAGCCGGTTCCGGAATACAAACCAACTTCCGGCGTCACCATTCCATTGATGATGATGTTAAGGATAGGTGCTGAAATTGTAAACGAATACCATACATCACTTGCCGGCGCGGCCATATTGCCGACGGGATGACAACCCTGCAATGCGTTGTATGGAATTTCTGCCGTCGCGCAAAGGTTAGTGGTATTCAAAGAAACCATTTGACCTTGTCCGCCCGGGCATGGTGCTGGCAGTGGCAATGCACCCAGGTTCTCAGCACCTGAACAGGCATCGTTGGCAGGAGGTGCACCTCCGTTACAGGTAGGGCAACCATTCACCGGACACTGAACACAATTGATTACGGCAGTCCACCCGGATTTATTTACCGTATAATCAGAAACAAATTTTATTGTGAGACATCCCGAGGTGGCTGAAATGGAGCCCGGCAAATTGGTTCCTGTGAATGTGCCGAGCAACGGTGATGTAGCCGACGGGCCATTGTAGAGATACATGAAATCAAAATTGTTCTCCAGTTCAAAGGTCGTGAACACCATGCTTACACACATTCCGGGAACATCGGAACAAATTGTAAGCGTATAATTTTCATTGGCAGAATAATCAGCAGTATCTGTTCCGCTGTCAAAAAAGCTTCCACCACAAGTACTTATCGTGGCAGTGTGCATACTTATAGACTGGCCATCAGCTAGATGAGAAATGGCAAACAGAAATATCAGCTGTGCAAAAAAATTTTTATTCGAGCGCGTCAATTAAAAAATATAGGAGTTGTAAGTGACGTAAAAGTAAGCAGTATGAGCGGTCAACCGGAATAAATTTTCATACTTAATTTAACACATTAAATTGTGCCAAATGATTACAAAACAAAAGCTCAAAATTCTGTATGGCCCGGCATGAAAAAATACAAACCCGGACATTGCCAGAAAGGAAAAGCACCGGTTTTTCACCGGCGTGAATCATCAAGGTAGAATTATCAGTACTTCAAAAATTTGACCTGTCTCTTCAGTTCGTTGTCGTTATTTTCCTTTACAATAAGGTAGTAAACCCCTGACGGCAAATCTTCAATTTCAAGTACGGTATTATTGAAGCCTGATTGTGCGTTGAGTGCCTTTTTCATCACAATCATTCCAACAACATTCTGTATCTGAACTTCCGTAAGCTCATCCAGCAGCACATTGAAACTGATATTCAATATTGTATTGGCAGGATTTGGATATAAAGTTATATGGTCGGGTACATCCTTGCAGTTAACTGAAACTATATTCGAATAGGAAAACCTGCCATCCGTATCTACTTGTTTCAGTCTGTAATAAATAGTTCCGTTACAAACATTTTTATCAAGGTATTGGTAGTTCAATGCTGTTGTGGAAACACCGGCACCAAATCCTTTTACCTGGACAATCTTGATAAAGTCAGCATTGTCAATGCTGCGCTCAAGCTCGAAGTGGTCATTATTTATTTCTGTTGCAGTAGACCAGGAACACATTGCTCCTTCAGATTTTAGAGCAGCATCAAAGTAGAGCAATTCAATCGGCAACGGTGAAATATATTGTACAATTCCGAAGTCAGAAAATGATGTATATCCTGTCCTTGACACCGGGTTCACACCCATCCCTGGAGTAACACAGGTACCCTGCATCGTGAATGGACCAAGTCCGCTGTTGGATGTTGCCTTCATGATTGAATATCCGTTTGGTGCAGCACCGATGTCATTCGTAACATTGAGCGGATATGCATTAGCAGTATAAGTCCCGAGCGTTGAGCCGGTACTGGCAATCAAATTCCAGTATCCATTGTTATAAGGCGCGCAGCAACTATAATTGGCGGTCACACATTCCGTAACATTTGGTCCGGTAGCCGGTAATGGCGCCCATAAATTAAAATTTGCCAGGATATTGTAGGCAGCACCAGGAGCAGATGTATACTGAATGGAAAAGCGTTGGTATCCTTTTGCGGAATTTCCCACCGGGAATTCATACAGGTTCAGCGCGGTATTAATACTTCTTCTCAAGTTACCTTCAACATAGCTTGTTGCGTTTCCTGCTGTACAGCCCCCTCCAGCCAAGTTCGTTACATTTACTTCACGCGGTGCGACTGCAATTATCTTTCCCTGGGTCAGGTTGAGTATGCCTGAAGCCCCGATGATAAGATCATTGAAAGCCCCGGCAGTCAGTGTTAATGATGAGGCAGCCAACTGCGCCATCGTCACATTGTTGAATGTAATACTGCTCACCAGGTTGGTATAGCTTTGTGGGGCAAATCCATTGAAAGTAAAGGTTCCTGTTCCGATACCTGTAAAGCTGGTTGTCCCGTTATAATTGTAGAAATTACCTCCAAGGAAAGTATTCTTACTGTTGTTATTCAGTATGCTTCCATTAATTGAGTCGTTACCTGCAATATAAATATTTGTATTGAGGGTTAGCGTACCGGATGGTTTTGCTACTGTAAAATTGTAGAATGAATTCAGCGCAGAAAATGTTCCGTTGATTGTTTGCGGAGCCGAACCAATAAACTTCACTGTTGATCCGACCTGGCATGTCAACGTTCCGTTATTGGTAAAGTTGCCGCATACGGAAAGCGTGAAACCTGTATTAATAGTAAGTGATGCGCCGCCGGAAATCGTGATATCTTTCACAGACGTATTAGAAGATATAATGGGCTGAAACCCTCCCGAAGCAATCGTTGCAGCAATCAGGTTTGCACAATCCGGAACAGCACCGCAACCTGAAGGAAGCCAGTTGGTGCGTGTTAACCAGCTACTTGATGTTGCGTTTTGCCATGTCATTGCCGGAGGCGTGCCATTAACGTTAGAGCCTTGCCAGTTGAAATTAAAACCAACTGTTGTATTAGACCAGTTATTAATACTGATCAGGAAGGTAGCCGTCATACCTGCAGGAATATAGGCTGCCTGGCTTAGTGGTGGCGTGTTTCCTCCCCCTATATTACGATGTTGATTCAGTACGCCCCCGACGGTGTCAGTTCCCATCGTAGCGCTCATTCCGGTATTATCTATATGAGAAACATTGCATGTCGTCCACGGAAATAAATTCGGGTTGTTCAGATTATTACAATAGTTTGAAACTGTGGCAAAAGTATGGTTAGGATTATTATTCCATACTGTATCAATACACCATACCATCCAGTCATAATCATTTGAAGTAGATGTAGTGAGAAGCCATTGCAAAGTATTCGGACCTGTAATGGAAAGCGTGTACCAGGTTGAGCTTGCTTCCCCGGCTGTCATGCATGTGCCGCCACCACCGACATCACAATAATTTCCTGCTCCAGAATAGCCGGGATCTGCAACACTGAATGTGGAGTTGCTGCAAACGTTGATCGGAACGGAACAATCCTGTGCAGCTACCGGCGGATACGGACTCGCACCATCAACAACAATAATTTCAAATGTTCCGGTATTGGCTCCTCTTCCATCCACCCTTATAAAATAAGTTGTGCCCATTGTCAAACCGTTTACTGTAAGATCTGATGCCTTGGTGACAAATGCCTGTCCGCAGTTGTAGAAATAATTATCATTACATGCACTGGCTACTTCTAACATTCCCGGTCCACAAGGTCCTGTATATACAGCAATCTGGGAATCATAAAGCGTAAAAAGTCGTGTCCGGATTTTCATAGTTGAACTGGTTGCTACAAAGCTGTACCAGACAGTATTCAATGTATTTGCTGCACCACCCCAGCACGTCGCGCTTCCCGGCTCAACTGCACCGGAAGAACAGCCATTGTCTCCATTCACAGGTATGCCAACGGTTAATCCAATTGCACTGCACGGAAGGTCATTCGCAGGCGAACATCCTGTTGCTACACAAATCTTGAAGTTCCCGGTTTGAGTACCGCTATTGCTCCAAATCCTTACATAATAAACAGTTCCGGCAACAGGAGGTAGCACTGTAGCTGACGGCATACCAACATTTGAATTGTCATCACAAACTTCCAACGTGAAAGGGCCGCATGAACCTCCGCTTGAAGTATAAACTGCCATTGCCAGATCCTGTGCCGACGGGGCAGTGCCTGGCGATACGTCTATCTGGTGGGATGCATTACTGGTTGACGTAAATGTGAGCCAGACATCGGGGGTAACTCCATCAATAAAATTTCCGCAACCCGGTAACGGAGGATTTGGCGCAACCGGTGATGGCGAAGCACAATTATTATTATAATCAATAAGGCCCGAACAACTTACTCCTGGCGTTACCGTTGTAACCGGAACAGGGCCGGCGGGAGTAGCACAGTCATCGTATGTAGGAGTTGGTGCAACGGAATTTGTTATCACCAAATCAAAATTATTCAAACAGGATACAAAGCCACCATTCGCGTCATAGTCAACAGCAAAGTAATAAGTGATCCCGGCAACAAGAGACATGTTGTTGAAAGTAAGTGGCACTACACCCGGTCCATACACATTGGACAAACAATTTCCGGTGGTAGGGCAACCCTGGTAAACGGTAAAACCAGGATATGAATTTGCCGGTGTGTTATTAAGTGAAATATTTACACACGCGTTCATTGCAGGTGTATAAACAAATAAATAATCCTCGCCTTCTTCTCTAGGTGTGTGACATGCAGAATTTGTACTGTCATAATCATCTCCAAAACCACAGGTAGATAAGTTTAGCGGGGAATTATATGGAACGCCACAAATCTGGTTTGCAAAAGTGCAATCTCTTCCGGGTGGCCTGATGTTGATACGGAAATAACCACGGTATGCTATATCAGTCGAGAATACACGCATCCAATATTGCGTTGCCGCACATGGCAATCCAGTTAAATTCAGGTACGATGATGCATTGGTTCCTGCAGGGCCGGTTGAACCAAAATCACATGCGATGGCAGCTCCGCCACAGGAAGAAAAAATCTGGATCCCGGTTTTGTAGTTCGCACCGCGACAATCGAGACTGTCTGTATAAATTTCGAAGTTAGTAATATTTGCCGGCTTGGTAAATGTGTACCACACATCACTCGTAGTTGTAACGCCTCCGCAGGTTGGAAGGGCAATGGCTGTCTGTGTGGAATGAAGCAAGGTCCCCAATCTTGAAATTATGGATTGACCCGCATTAAAAGTAATTGTACTGGTGGCCGGCCATAAAGAATTGGAAATTGTATCTGCCGTTGCACAGTTATCGTACGGATGCGCAATGGGGACAAACCTGTAAGTAGACCCGGCTGAAGGTTTGGTAAGGATAGGTGCTTCCGGAGATGTTTTATTTGGTGCACCGCCGGCACCGGTAAAAGCAAAAACATCGTTGTTGCAATACCCCGATAATCCGATGGAAGCACCGCCGCTTCCGTTATTTACATAAGCAGCGCCACCAACACCATTGTTAAGGTATCTGAATTCGATGGCATTTGCATTCCCACCTGCCGTATTTTCATAAATCCTTATCTGGAATGAAAGCGCGGTTATGGTGGCATTGTGATCCCATAACACGGAGTCCCATTGAATTATGAGTGTTTGGTTGACACCTCCTCCAGCAAAACCATACTTCACCTGGCCGGTAGTATTTATTTTTAAGTCATCCCAAAAGGGCGCTATGATTGCCTTGTTGGTAGATAAGCTATTGTTTGGCAATGATCCTCCCGGATTCAGAAATGAAATAAATCCATTTGAAGAAACATAAATTGTCGAACCTGTAAGATACGTAACACCACCAAAGTCAAATGCACCAAACTGGGCTGCAGTCGGAACAATTGTGGCCACCGCATCATCTGTGCTTGCTGCCATAAGTCCTAACCATGCAGCAGGCGTAATAAATGCTCCCCCTGCAACGTTCGTATAAGTATAATTAATTCCTGTGATCTGTGCTGAAGTATTCAACACAAGAAAAGAAAAGCAAAAAGAGAAAAAGAGTTGGGTCAGGGTTTTATTCATGGTGTATAGCTATGGGCGGACTAAGGTAATAAAGTCTGTTTCAATAACAAACACACAATTTTCACCATGGGCAGGTTATTGGCGAACGGCAATTTTAACGATGTGAATGCATCTTTAATAGCGGGTAATCAAGCAATAATTATCTTTGCCAACTCTAAAAAGCATCACTTATGAAGTATACACCGATTGATAAGCAATTATACGTGGACAACAGGAAACGTTTCACTGCTGCGTTGAAGCCCAATTCCATTGCCTTTTTTAACAGCAATGATGAAATGCCCCGCAATGGTGACCAGAATTTTCCGTTCCGTCAGCATTCAGATATGCTTTGGTTGAGTGGCATTGACCAGGAACAGACAATCCTTGTGATATGTCCTCAACATCCATTGCCTGAATACCGCGAGGCCTTGTTCCTCCGCAAAACGAATGAACATATTGCAGTGTGGGAAGGTCATAAATATACCAAGGATGAAGCGCGTGCGGCATCCGGCATTCAGCAGGTATTCTGGACCGATGAATTTGCAACCATGCTGCCTGTCATGATGCATCATTCACTGAATGTGTATCTCAACCTGAATGAAAACGACCGGTTTGTTACAGATGTTCCTTATCGTGAACAACGCTTTGCTGATAACTTAAAAAATAAATATCCGAACCATCTGTATGAACGCTGCGGACCAATCATGGCGTCCATGCGCTCTGTAAAGCATGCGTTGGAAATTGAACCCTTGCAAAAAGCTTGTGACATTACTGATCTCGCATTTCGCAGGGTGCTCGGTTTTGTAAAACCCGGTGTTGCCGAATATGAAGTGGAAGCGGAAATCACGCATGAGTTTATCCGGAACAGGGCCAACGGTCATGCTTACACGCCGATTATTGCCAGCGGTTCAAGCGCATGTGTGCTTCACTATATTGATAATAGCAAAGTGATGAATGACGGAGAAGTAGCGCTGCTTGATTTCGGTGCCGACTACGCCAACTACGCCGCAGACCTCACGCGCAGCATTCCTGTAAACGGAAAATTCTCACAACGGCAACGTGATGTGTACAATGCTGTATTACGTGTGATGCGCGCGGCAACCAAAATGCTTGTTGCAGGAAATGTAATTCCTAAATACCATGAAGAGGTTGGAAAAGTAATGGAGCTGGAACTCATCGGTCTTGGATTATTGAAATCTGATGAAGTGAAAAAACAGGATCCGAAACAACCATTGTATAAAAAATATTTCATGCACGGCACTTCTCATTTTCTGGGGCTGGACGTGCATGATATCGGCAACCGTTATGAGCCGATGAAAGCAGGAAATGTTTTTACGTGCGAACCCGGCATTTATATACCGGAAGAAAACTTGGGCATCAGGCTTGAAAATGATATTCTTATCACAGAGAAAGGACCTGTTGACCTGATGGCAAAAATTCCAATTGAAGCAGATGAGATCGAAGAGTTGATGGCAAAGAATAAAGTAACGGCTTAAAAATTTCGAATACGATAATATCGAAATCCGAAGTTTCGAAATTCGAGATTTATTTTTCGGATTTTATCTGCTACCATTTAATTTTCTCCAATGCCTTAAACGCTTGCTTTTCCACTTCAGCAACTTCGATGAGGAAGTTTGACATATCCTTGAAATCATTTTCCGAAGTGATCCTGCCTTTAAAAATTCCAGCTGCCTGTACTGCAGAAGAACGCCATACATCTCCGGCCTTTGTAAATTGTTCGGATACTTTCAGCAGTTCATCTTTTGGAATGTATCCGTACGCCTGCTGTAAAAATGCGGCATAGATAAATCGAAAACCTCCTCCACCGGTACCAATTTCTTCCTGCATGCGCACCAGTTGTGCCAGGTAACTCCCTGCTGTTTTGACACCCAGTTTTTCACGCCACTTCAGAATTTTCCCGGCTGTAGATTTTATTCCTTTTATGCCAACTACTGACGCTGGAATATGCAGCATGTCCCGTGTATTTCTTTTGATTCCTTTTACAATTGCCTTGCGGATCGCATCATCAGAAATCTCCACTTTCATTTTCGGATAATATAATTGACCGCGTGGTGCAAGTGCTCCCTTGGCAAACCGAACACGCTGCAATTCGGGAGCTGTCAATGAGGTAACAGTTTCCATAACAGGGTCACTGATGAGGTAGTTCCCGTTTTCTTTTCCGTAAACAATTAAATTATGTGCATTAAAATGGAAACGGTATTCTTTGGGAAAGTAGGTAAGATAGTAAACTCCTACCTGGCATCCGACCGGTTGTCCTGCTTCAAGACATTCATTTAATACCTGTTCAGCTTTTTCAGGGGAAGAAAATTTTCTTCGCTCAACCGGAATTCCAAGCGACTTACAGGTACGTTTGAAAATCATTCCAGGCATCGTCCGGTAACTGAATGCAGGAGCATTGTTCACTTTCAGAAACGGAATCTGAATATAAAATAATCCTGAACCAATACCGAATGCAAGCGGTTCATTGATTTTGCTCATCCCTGAATGTCGCAAGAGGTTCGTCGTTACCCCGTTTTCGCAGTGTGCACTCTGGGCATGTTCAAATTTTATTTGCATATCGGATCAGGATTCGTTTTGAGAAATTAAATGGACAAACAACTATTTCCTAAAAGGGTTTTTCAATTCCTCCATCTTTATTTCGAAAAGATCTGCATACTTCTGAAGCTTCTTTTCCGAAAGGGTGCTAAATACCGTGGCTTTCATATGTCTTTTTACCTGCCATTGCCAGAAGCCTGTATAGGCGGCAAGAATGCCCGGATCCATTAGCTTGAGTTCCATAAAAAATAAAACAGGACTTGCCTCTCCCCGCTTTACTTTTTCTTCTGCATCCTTCACACGAAGTTTGATATCATCCCATGCCAGGTCGAGCGCAGAAGTTTTTATTTCCCATCCTGTACTTAATCCTGACGTATATTTTCCGGATTCATCAACAGCATAATCTACCTCGCGGGTAAAACCTACAAGTAAACTTTTGTCCTGTGGAATTTCTGATTTTTTCAACTTGCCCTTTTTATGAAGGGCTCAAAAGTAAATGAAATACCCTGAAGTAAGAAAGAGATCCAGCAAATCGGAATCAATTCGACTAAAGTTTTTAGTGCTTGCTTTGTACTGCTAAAAGCTTGGTCTCATTGAGATTCAGCAAACGGTCAATTGGCCGTATACATAGCTGAAACGTGCACTCTCAGGGACGATCATCAGCAACTTATCACCTTTTTTCAGCCTGTTGGTGCGCATTAACTCTTCAATCATAAAATAAATCGAAGCGGAACCCACATTTCCCGTTGTGCTCAGGTTGGAAAACCATTTTTCCTGGGGAACAGGGATGCCATCGAGTTCCATTTTATCTGCAATCTTTTTTCTGAAAAACTCACTGCTCATGTGTGGAAGGAAAAAATCCACTTCACCCGGCTTAAGATTATTTCTTTTCATCGCTTCTGCCAGCTTATCAATACCAAAACGCACCACGTTTTCACTCAGCAGCTTTACATCCTGTTTGATGCTGAGTACAGAATGCTCCATCACTTCATGCTGTGAAAAATCCATGTATCCTTTTAACACACCATTTATTTTGTCGCTGCCCTGGTACATGCAGGGTTCAATTTTATGTGCGTAAGATGCACCTTCGAGCCAGTCAATGCGAAGACATATTCCATTCTCATTTTTTTTACTGCCGAGACGCACTGCCGCTGCTCCGTCACTCAACATCCACCTTAGAAATTCCTTGTCGAATGAGATGTAAGGATTATCGCTCATCTGATCGAGTTTGGTTGCTTCTTCCTCATACGTTTCTGAATAGAGGATACGTGACAATCGTTCGGAACCGGAGACCACAGCATTTTGTGCCTGCCCCAGCTTCACACTCATAAAAGCATATTTCAAAGCATGCATGCCCGAACAACAGTTTCCGGCAGGCGTGATTACTTCTATATCACTGGTTTCCGGCAGCCAGCCATGCACCATCACACCATGCGCCGGCATTATCTGGTCCGGGGAAGAAGTTCCACAGCACAATAAATCAATTGATGAAAGTGCGGCCGCATCGTTGTCAAATAAATTCCGGATCGCCAGGGATGCCATCTGCGCATTTGTATGTGTGGCATTTCCGTTTTTATCTATGGCGTAATAGCGCTGTTTAATTCCATTGTTGCGCAGTACGATACGCTTGCTCTTGCTTTGCTGCTTGTGAATCAGACCAAGGTACTCCTCCATCTCATCATTGAGGACAGCTTTATTCGGCAAAAATATGGCAGCGTTCGTAATATAAACTTCGTTCTGCATTTCAATTCACTCCTGAAAAATATTTTTTGTGTTCGCGGATTTGTTTGCCCGATAAAGGCATAATCAGCACGAGGTAAATGACCAGTAATATCGGTGCAATAATAAACAAAGCAAACAACAAATAATATTTAAAGATTTGCAGCCACAAGCCGCGATTCTTTTTCCTGATGATAAGGTTTGCCCAAAGAGAGAATATTTTAGGAGCGCGGCCCTCAAT